>CALLYL010000020.1 GCA_937859535.1 uncultured Myxococcales bacterium | reverse complement strand
AATGGCATCGGTGAGCGCTAGCGTGACCGTAACCCCGCGACGACCGAGTTCTTCTTGGAGAAAGCCGTGCAGGCTGGTCAGCATCGCGTTTACCTCGGCGGGTTCTAGGCGAGGCTCCGGCAGCCTGGCAAAGCGCAGGTACTGCTCGGTGATGTCGGTCAAGCGATCGACTTCCTTGACGATCGCTTGAGCGATCTTGCGCGCTTCGCTGTCGTCATCGGCAAAATCGTCGGCCAAAAGCTCCGCGTTCAGGCCGATGGAAGTGAGCGGGTTGCGAATTTCGTGGGTGATCTGCGCGGCCATCTTGCCCACCGCAGCAAGCTGCTCCGAGCGGCGGAGGCGTTCCTCACGTTCGGCGAGGGCAGCGGCCATCGCATTGAACTCACGCCCCAGCTCCCCCACTTCATCGGGAGAATCCGCCTGGACCCGCTCGCGATAGTTTCCACGGGCAACCTCTTTGGCACTATCGGATAGCCGCCGTAGCGGTCGGAGCGTCGCCTGCACCAGCAGCAGCACCACCAAGCTACACAGCGTCGCCATCAGCGCCAGCCCAACGGTCAGGAGTCCAGCTCGGGCTTCATACCGCGAGCCCGCGTTGACCACCTCGATCACTTTGTTGGTCAGATTCGAGGAGAGCTGCTGGAGCAGCCGAGCTGCCTGCTCTTCGCCCTGAACTGCCGACGGAAGCGGTAATGAGTCGGTCACCGTGTACAGTTCCGAGAGCGCTCGCAATCGGGCCTGCACTTGTTCCAAAAAGAGAGCGTCTGCGATCGGCAAGTTGCGGCGCAGCTCATCGACATGCTGCTGGGTGGTTTGCAGCCGCACTTGCCGCAGCTTGCGATCGACCGCCACTTCGTCGCTAAGTCGCGGTCCCTTGTCCGGGTCGAGTAGCCGCCTTTGCAGATTCGCCTGGATCGTCTGTTGGTCCTGAAGCTCCAGCCGCAGGTTGGAATAGCCGAGCGCGACCAGCCGAAGCTGCTGTCCCAGGGTGTGTACCGCCCACGCGCCATAGACAGTCGCCGCCCCAAACGTGAGCAGCACCACCACAAAGCCAAGCAAAATCTTGCTGCGTATCGACAGCCGAAGCACTCGCCGCCTCTTGCACCGGAAAATTTGTGAAGGACTCAGGATATAATCCAGCCGGAGATAAAATTGCTAACCGAGTCGATGCCTTTGCTCAGCATGCGCTCGCGATCCTGTCTTCGCTGGCTGGTTTCAGCGGTGCTCGTTGGTGCCGCTCCAGCTACCCAGGCTGCTCCGACCTCCGTGGGACTTTTGGCTGTGGATGGATCTGCGGTCGAGCCTGGAATGGGGGCGATCGTCACCGATTCACTCCGACGAAATTTGCCCCAGCTTCATGGCATGCGGATCGAGCCGCGCACTCAAGACCTCGCCGAGGTCAAGATGGTGTTCGGCTGCAATGACGAGCGTGCCGAGTGCATGACCAAGGTGGGTCGCAACCTCGAGGTCAGTCGGCTGATCTACGGCTCGATTCGGAAGCAGGGCGGTACCTACGTCGTGCTCGTTCGGCAGCTCAATGTTTCCGACGGTACTGTCGAAAAGACGCTGAGCGAGTCCGTGCCGAAGCAAATCTTGATGCAGCCGAGCCTTCGACTCGACGAGCTGTGTCAGCGTTGGCTTCGCTCCCTGCTCGTAGAAGGGCTACGAGGAGGTGTCGACGTCAACAGCAGTCCGCCCGGTGCGCTCGTGTTCATCGATGGTGAGGCCGTCGGTCGCACCCCGTTTTCCAGCACCACACTCGATGTGGGCCATCACGTCATCAAGCTCGAGCTGACCGGCTACGATCAGGTCGTCAAGACCGTACAGGTTCGCGGAAATCAGACCACCAGCTTCGATGAACAGCTTCTCAGTCGAGCGATCTGGCCCTCCGGCACAGCCTCACCAAAGCCGACTCGTCCCATCAACTGGGTGCCGATCCTGCGCTACTCCTCCTATGCGCTGTATGGTCTGGCCGCCGTGTCCGCCGTGGCCGCGATCGGAAGCTGGGGAGCGATGAGCAAGGCAGAGGACCGAGCCAGCGGTCACATCGACAGCCTCCTCACCGAGCTAGGTCCACGTGCCGCCGACTATTCGGGCTTCTTCACCAATCGCGGCAAGCTCTCGACCTGCCAAGGGCCTGGCTCTCTCGTCGGGAATCAGTCGTACGACGGCTATCTCGCGGAGTGTCAACAGGGCAATCGCCTGGCCAGTGCGGCCACTGGATTGTGGATTGCTGCGGGAACCTTCGGAGTCGTCGGGCTGGCCAGCATGTTAACGGCGCACTTCTTGAAAAAAAATGATGCCATCGTGACTCGCCAAGCGAGCGGACAGCCGATCAGCGTGCGGGTTCTCCCGGCGATCGTTCCCAACGGAGCCATGGTTCATGCAGCAATCGACTTCTAGCTTGATCGGCGATCGCCAGCCGATCGCAACACCCTTCCGATCGGGCTCCCAATTTCTGAGTGGGCGAACGCTGCTACTCCCGATCGCTGTGATGTTTGCGTTCGGCGCGTGTGCGGGGAACAAGAACCTGGTCGGCAAAAGCGTCGGACCCATGGGTGAGGCAGAGCTAGCGGCCAAGAAGCTCCAACTGCCGCTCGACACGCATCTGTGCAAAGCGGTGGTCTATCCGACTGCGCGGCCCGACTGGAAAATCTCACGGGTGGTTTCTCTGCAAGGTAGAGGTGCCAACTTCCAGGCTGCCTTGGAGTCCCTGTGCCGCGAGGCGGATGGGCAGCGGCTTCCCGCCGTTGTCGATATCTACTACGAACGTGCCGTCACCGCATGGTCCCAGCACCACGCGATTCGAGGTACAGCCGTACGTTACGGCGATGGGTTTGAACCACCACCACCTCCGGAGCTAGGCAGCATCAAGCCGCCAGATATGCCGAAGGTTACCGACGAAGAACCCGCTCCTTCGGGGGAGGCCATCCCGACCAAGTGACCGGAGCTACCCCACCCAAATGACTGCAAAACCGGGGCTTGAACCCGCGCAGACCTTGATTTCTAAGCCAACAACCCCCGAAACGCCCCGCCAAACCATCATCAAAAGCAGATGCTTGAGTAATTTTCCGACGGGAGTGCATTTTTTTGAAAATATGCTGTTGACCCTTCCAAATACCTGGGGTAGATAACTTCTCACTTCGGCGCGGTTCGGCCAGCAGCAAAGCCAGACGAAAAGTTTGGTGGTTGCTGTTGGTGTAGTTGCGCTGAAATAGATTTGGTCCTTGAAAACTGAATAGCGAGAAGCAGGGAAAAAGAACATACAAGT
>CALLYL010000019.1 GCA_937859535.1 uncultured Myxococcales bacterium | reverse complement strand
TCGCATCGACGACAAGGACCTGATCATGCTATTCTTTACAAAAGGCAACCATGTTCAGTGGGATTCTTCAGAAGTCTCGTGGTTGGCGTGTGGTGTCAATAAGGGGTCTGCTGAGGGTCATGATTTCGATTGTGGCCACTGGCCCTGTCGATATTGGACCGGCTGTAGCTCAGTCTGGGGCGCCGCAAGCGTCAGTACGTGCGAACGGTGAGGCCGTGCCGCAACCTGCCAGGCAGATGCTCCACCCGGAATGCCAAGAACAGCTGCGCAGCAGCGAGGCTGTACTGGCAACGATGGAGCAGCAAATCAAAGATGATGAAGCTGCTGGACGGAACACCTGGGAAGCTCACGTGCGCAAGCAAAACATCGGCGCTCAACGCGCAGGGGTGGCTGGCGCTAGGATCTGGGCCGAGCAGTGCGAGGCGAGGAAGAACCGGGAACAAAGTAGCCACCCGCCTGAATCCATCATGGATGCCACGCCGCCTGCGCCAGAGTCAGTGGATACAGTTCCGTCATCCGTGCCGTCCTCCACCGACCCAGCTCTGCCAGCAACGGGTTTGACCGCCGATTCTCCAACTGCGGTGAGTCCGCCAAAAGCCACGAACCCCCCTCCGCGCTCAGCTCCAATCAAACCCAAGCAGCCAGAGCGACGGAGTTTCTCGGCCTTGGCCGCCTGCATGGAGAAGTACAAGGTTGCAATGAACAGCGACCGGATCAAGGCAGTAGATGGAAGCGTGGTAGCTGTCAGCTGGGAACGAGCACGGGCCGCCTTGATGCTCCAGTTGGACCGAGCTGATCAGGTACGAGGCGCGGTCATGATCATTCAGCAAAGTGGTGAGTTACAGCACGGCATCACTGTGTTTGGCATGCTTGGCAACTGTCTGACTGGGGCTGAGCGACGAACAATCATTCTGTCTCTTCTATCTGAGCGGGTGACCAGCCTAAACGGCGCATACTTTTATCATCAGGGCACCGAAAGAACGCACACTCTCGCAGTGGCCTTCACTGAGCGCGATGTCCGCCGACTCGTGGCGAAGTGAGCGCACCATTGTTGTCTGACTGGTCTTCCTCTCGCGAGCAGTGCATCGTCAGTCCGATGAGATGCGCATCTCGACAAGAAACGATCGCGTCGGTGGTTCCAACCCTGCCTTATCTCTGTAGCCAGCGGCGTCTGCGCCGCTAAGCCCCTCCGGGTAGATTGACGAACTTTTCGGCGCCGGAGCAGAATCCATGGTCGCCGTGCTAAGAGATAAGCGTGCTGTCTGCATACCGCTGGTGCAACCGTCCCTAACCGGAGATTCCTTATGCCGTTCTTCTGCCACTACTGCGGCAAAGACAAACCTGACGACAAACGGACCAAGGAACATGTGATACCCAAGGCACTCGGCGGCAATGTTGAGCCAGGGAATCCCTTCCTCCTTGATGTCTGCGCGCAGTGCAACTCAGCCTGTGGTCGGTATGTTGACGGGCCGTTTATCCGAAGCTGGTTCACCCAGATGGAGCGGTTTGGCAACGCCAGGCGCTACATTGATCTTGACCGAGATCCATGCATTCCGCTGCTCTACGTCGGTGAAAGTCAGGAGATCAAATGGGAGGATACAGTCTGTGACTATTGGCAGGGGCCCGCAGGAGACCACGTGCTCCATTTCCACATGCGTTACCAGGATTCGATCGTTCGGCCCGACGTTGGACCACCAATCGGTGTGAAGCCGAAGGATATCGATCCCGGGTTCATCCTCATCTTCCTATGTGCGACTCATCCGAAGTGGGCTCGCTGCGTGATCAGGTCTGTTACAGAGCAAATCGACGACGCCGTGATCTATGTGGTGAACGGAGGCCCTCGGCCAGATGGGCCCCGCTTCGGTGAGATTCCAAATACGCTCAAGCCCTTGATTGAACAAGTGTTTAAGCTCCTTCTCTCTCGCAAACCGCTCACGGTGGACGTGGCTTTTCGGCCCGACAGTGGGGACCGGTTTTTGGCAAAGCTGGCCCTTGGATTCGGCTCGCTCCTTCTTGATGACAGTTTCCGTACCAGTGCCGACGCGATGAAGTTGAGAAACTTTGTCTGGGCCAAGACTGCCAAAGAGCGTGAGCCGATCGGGTTGAACGGAACTACCTTTTTTGAAAACAGCATGCAGCCTCGACCTGGTCCTGGCATGAGCGACCTGCTCGGATGGCAGCCCGGACACGTAGTCTTGCTCCAGGCGTACGGTCAGGAGGCGCTGGGCCTGTCCGTGATTTTCTACGGAACGCAGAACGCAACTGTCATGGTAACCACTAACCATGCTCACTGGCGGGGACGACTCGTGGGAACCGATACTGTGCAGTCCTCCCTGTTTCTCATCGCACCAGGCTTTCGGACCTTCGTCGGGCCGGTGCCCTTATCCAAGTATGTTGCTGCTCGGGGAGAACTTCCAAAGGGCAACATTCTTCCGGTTGTGGGCCCCTTCCTCAAGGCAGTAGAAGATCATGCTCCCCCTCCTCCGTTTGAGGCTCCGGAGGAAGAGAGGGCGCACCAGAAGGTACTACAGTAAGGAGATGGGTCAACGTAAGGTGTCGACACCGCTTTGACAGTCTAAAAACCCACAGATCCGCGAACTAGTCCATCTTGGGCATGTCTCGGCGTGGCGAAACGCCGCTGTTACTTCTCGGACGTGATGTGCGTAGCCTAGCGCTCAGACACTTTGATTTCATTTCCAGCCGAAGCCACCGAACCGATCTCCGTCCCATCCCGCAGTCTCTCCAAATACCGATGGTATGCGAAGGAGCGGTCGCGTTTTTTGCCGGTGGATTCCTGAAGTATGTCTGCTTCGCTCAACACCTCGATGGCGCGGGTCGCCGTGGGCTTGCTGGTCTGTAGGAGTCTCATCGCCGTCGCTACGCTGACAATCGGATGACGAGGGAGTGCTTCAAACAGACGAATTGCAGCGACCGATGTGGAGTCGTGCGAAAGGACTCGCTCGCGGTCCGTCGCAACCAGCGCAAACAGATCCCGTGCAGAGGCCGTCGCTTCCTCAGAAATGGTGGCCACTCCATCGAGAAAGAAGTCAATCCAGGGTTCCCACTCGCCCTCCTTCCGTACTGCGTTTAGGAGTCGATAGTATTCGGTTCGGTGACGCTTCAGGAACAGACTCAGGTAGAGCAGTGGCTTGGTGAGAAGCTTCCAGTGTTCGAGTAGGAGGGTCACAAGGAGTCGCCCGATGCGCCCATTTCCGTCGAGATAAGGGTGTATCGTCTCGAACTGAACGTGAAGGAGTCCTGCGCGCACAA
>CALLYL010000018.1 GCA_937859535.1 uncultured Myxococcales bacterium | reverse complement strand
GATTGCTGGCAAAGACTCTCTTATATCCGCCCCAGCCGCTCGCGATCTTGACTCCGGTCGAGCTTGCCCACTGGTTCGTTCCGTCTGCAAAACCAAGGTGACGAAACCACAGAAGATCTCCCAGCTCATTGATTGCATAGAGCGTCCCATTCCTACCGGCAAATACGTACTTGAACATGATCAAAAACCCCGTTCGTTGTTAATCCGAAGACCCTCGAAGAGAGGAGTTCAGAGGTCGCGGTGGATTGAAGCGAGTCACTTTGACTGGTGCCCATCGTTAAACCATTGATTGGGCTTTCCGGTGCATTCCCACTGCTGAACCGCGCCTCCCTGTTTCCCAGAGTCGAAGTCCTGACTCCGTACTTCGAGGCACTTGTTGTTGTAGGTCCGCAGCTCTTTCTGGTTGTGCTGCCACTGCTGGTTGTCAGCGCCTGGACTGCATATGCCGACCTGAATGCGTCCGCCGTTTCTTCCCAACTTGAAATCGGGCGGCGATACTTCCAAGCAGAGTCCGTTGTGGTTGACAATGCGGCGACCATCCCGATACCAGTTCTGGTTGGCTCCTCCGTGACATACCCACTGCTGGACATCGCCACCGTCGCGTCGAGTCTCAAAGTCGGTCTGATCCAGGTTTAAGCAGCGGCCATTGTTGAGAACGATCGGGCCTTCGTCCGGTCCTTCTGGCCACAGTGCATAGAGCAGCGAACTGGCGACCAGCAGACTCCCAAGCGCAATTCCTGAAATGACGATCTTGCGACGCGACACCGAAAGCTCGATGTTCTGCGGAGGCGCTTCCTCCTGCGAGACAGCCGGCTTGTCGGTACTGCTGCTTGGCCTTCCCTCCGCTTCCACTTCTGTCGATGGCAAGCGCTGTAGGAAGCTGGATGGCTGAAACGCGGGGTCGCTGGCCCGGCTATAGAGCTGGAGACTGACCCAGTCGATCTGCTCGGCATCACGGGCCAGACTGTGACGGGCTGCCAACACCGCTTGTTCTAGGCTTCCGGTCGCGGAGCACAGCTCCCGATACAGAACCTGCGCCAAGCGAATCGAGCCAACTACCGAGAGTGGAAACCGCGAAGCAAGCACATGGGCCAGACCAGCTCGATGCAGCGCCTGGGCGACACTACCAAGCTGGTTGCCCAGCTCTCCGCTGTTCCCACTATCGCAGGCAGCGAGCACGACCAGCCGTACCATCGAGGCGTAGGGTGCCAACATCTGACGCAGCCGTCCTGCATCCACCACCGTGTGCTCCTCTTGGTCCTCACCATGGAGTGAAAGACCAAAGGTCTGCCCGGACGCGCTGCCATGACAGAGTATATGAAGCACCGAGATCGGAGGGCCGGTTCGCTGCGCGGCAGCCAGGATCTCATCGAGCTTACCCAGCGACGCATGAGGCAGGACGTCGCGCTTCGGGTCAAAGGACTGAGGATGACGCTCACACGCCTTGTGGATGGCTGCGATGTGCTCGGTCGCCGGGACCGCCCCGGCAGCAGCGGACCAGCACAAAAGAATGCGGCCCGGTGACGAGGACGGCGAAACCTGCTCGGGAGTCGTACTAGTACCAGGCCACTCATAGCGAACCAGGACCTCGGGAAGTTCCGCAAGATGCTGACCCGAACCTTTGAGCGTAATGAGCTCCCAGGGCAGCGAATACAGCTCCGCCGCCGCCGAGCGCAGCGTCAGAACCACTCGCTTGTGCTCCTTGATGGCCTGCTGGATGAGGACTTCCTGTTCGCTCCATCCTGCCGGCTGCAAGAACCGCCGCAGCGTCTCACCGATGCGCTGCAAGATCACCGGATCTCGTCCCGACTTTTGCACGGCCAGCAGGTCCGCGAGCAGCGCCTTGTCCCAGCTCAGCTCCGCTGTTTCAAAACTACCGTCGGCGCTACGCAACAGGTACTGTAGTCGATCGAGCCGGAAGGCGTACGGATCGCCTCCCTGCTCGGCGCGAGCAAACTCCAGGATCAGGGAGAACACTGTAGCGCCAGGCTCAATCAGCACCAGCGCTCTCCTGTAAGTTGGCGAAAGGAATCAATCCAGCTCGTACATCCTGTTTCCGCGCTGCTCCGCTTGTTCACCAAGACCAAGCAAGCGCCCGGGATGCCCCACATCTCCTGAAGGACTACGCACACCCGTTGATTGTCCCATAAGCGTGCAAGCCAGGTGTGAGCAAATCGGCTGTCCGCCGGTAGGTCGCTTCGATTGGGCACTCCAGCGAGCCTTTGCGGCCAGGACCAAACCTGTCAGGATGACACGCATGATGCGCGCTTGGATCGTAACGATGGTTGCTGCTGGCGCTGTGCTGATCGGAATGGACTCGGTGTGGGCAGGCAATCCGTGTCCGATCTCCTTCGCTGTGTATGATCTGGGGTCGCCCAGTGGGGTGAATCGCGACGCTGTGCTCGGCGGACTACAGAGCCAGCGGGCCTTCATCGGGGCACAGACGACCGACGGACCCGATGGCGTCCGAGTGGCCCGCATTCATGAAGGGAGTCCGGCCATGGCGCTGGCGGTCGGGGACGTGATCACGGAGGTGGACGGAGTGGCCACTCCCAAACAAGCGGAGTATCTGGCCGCGCTGGCGCAAAAGCGACCCGGACAAGCGCTGCGATTTTCACTGAGACGCGCTGGTCAAGTGGTACAGGTGTCGGTCACCGCCTCGCGCACGGACCCGCTGGTGTTTGCGCTGATCGACTGGGCCGGTGGCCGGGATGACTGTACGGAGACCGAGCTGAGAACCGTGAAAAATCCGCGGGCTCTCGATGCAGTGCTGTGGACCGGCCAAAAGCTGCGCTGTGGTACGGATGTCCACAAGCGGCTACAGGGAATGATGCTGGAGGAAGAAAGCTTAGGAGCCGGATCGTTGATTGTGATCCGCGATGGTCATCAAGTGCTGTTGTCGATGGTCGGCTTTACGTCCCGGTGCGTTGCCAGCAAGGACTTCGATGGGGCCGGGCTCAGCAAGGAACGCGTGCTCAAGCTGTTCGAAGGACTCAGTCGAGCCTATGTCGCGAACCGGCACCGCTATCCCTAGCAACGGACTGAGCATCATCGACGGATACCGCCAGAAGACTTCTAGTAGCAACCGACCCGAACACCAGACATAGCCGCTTCCCGCTCACTTCCCAAAGAGCGAATGAAAAGCAGTATCTCGACGGTTGGAATGTGTTTTACCTAACAGCTTCTCACCGTGACCACGTCGACAAACCCCCGTCCTCCTTCCCTGCGACCGA
>CALLYL010000017.1 GCA_937859535.1 uncultured Myxococcales bacterium | reverse complement strand
TCTCCAAGGCCCGTCCCTGGCAGCTCGGCCGGGCCCTCGACCTGCTGCGCCAGCTTCGAAGCCTGACGTCACAGATCCGTGAGCATTCGGCCCACCGTTCGCTCCAGTGTGGCCTGCTCAGCCTCGGGGGCTTGGGTCAGCAGCTCTTCATAGCGCTTCACCAGCGGCGGGATGAGCGGGCTGGCTGCGTAGTGCTTGGGACGCTCTCCGCTTTCGATCGCCGCTGCCACTACGTCATGCACGTGAATGATGTCGTCTTTGAGCTTCGTGACGAGTAAAGAATGATCGTCGGACAAGACTATTTCTCCCGTTTGGGTGGCGCAATATACCACAAGTGTGGAAAGCCAAGCGCACAACACCGCTGGCCGAGTGAAAATCCGAATCACACTGGCGGTCATACCCTTTGCCCCGTGGGGCCCGTCCATCTGTCGCCAGTCGTGCACTGACAGTTAGTTAGAGTAGCCCTGATGCATGGGCGTCTTGAGTGGAATCAAGCGATTTCTGTTGTCTGAGGGCACACCCTACACCGCGTCACCACAACTGTCGCCAAGTCCGCAGTCACGCACGATGGGCTTATCAGTAAAGAGTCTTTTGATAGTATTCATATGTCCAAAGGGGTGAGACTTTTGTCACATGGGTGGCTTGACGCAGTTGCGCCGGGTACCTCATCATGACGCATGGCTAGAAGGGACATTCCCGTCGGCCGATTGACCTCCTTTCTTAAGAAGGATGCTCCCATGCTGAAGACCCTGATCGTTTCGATGACCACCTTGGTTTTGTTCTCCTCATCGCTTGCGGTTGCGGACACTGCCTGTACGAAGGATGAAGACTGCAAGGGAACAGAAGTATGTATCCTCGCGCTCAAACCGCCGGTCTGTAAGCCGCCGCAGCCCGCAGGCAAGCCGTGCAAGCGCGACAAGGTCTGTGCATCGGGCAAGTGTGAGCTGCCCGCAGGCAAGGATGCCGGCACCTGTAAGTAGTCGGCCCCTTACCCGTTGAGGGCATTGAACGCTGCTCGGCGGGTTCCTAAAACGGAGTGGCGTTAGGCACCCAGGTTCTTAGGATTCATATAGCTGATAATGTTGTGTGAAAATCCATCGATTTGTGAGATGGATCTCCTCCATGCTCGAAGCGGTTACGTTGGACCAACTACGGGTGCTGATTACCGTCGCAGAGGAAGGCAGTTTTTCGGCTGCGGCGCGGAAGCTCAAGCGGGTGCAGTCGGCGATCAGTCAAGCGATGGCCAACCTGGAGGGGCAGCTCGGACTGCTGCTGTGGGATCGGAGCGCCAAAGTTCCCAAATTGACCGAGCAGGGTAGAGCGATCCTGGCTGCCGCCCAGCGGATTTCCATGGAGTTTGATGCACTACGTAGGTTGGCTGCAGGAATGGCGGCTGGACTGGAACCTGCGGTATCGCTATGTCTGGACGCACTGTTTCCGCTGTCGGCGGCCATTGAGCTGTGTCGTGAGTTTGCGCAGGCGTTCCCGCTGGTCGAGTTGCGTGTCGATACCCAGATCATGTCGGCGGTTTCTGCCAAGGTGCTGCGTGGTGATGCGACGATTGGCGTGGTGAGCCCGATGGGTCTGGCTGGAGGCTTGGGACATAAGCTGGTGCGACGGGTCTTGGCTCCGATTCGGATGGTTCCAGTGGTGGCCTCCGGTCATCCGCTGGCCAAGCATCGTGGAATGGTCTCTGTGCAGAGTCTCAGTGCGCATGTTCAGATTGTGCTGTCGGAGCGATTTCCAGATGAGGAAGTGGGTGTCCCCGACCAGGCCGTTTTGTCCCCGAGAACTTGGCGTGTTTCGGACCTCCATACCAAGCATGAGATGCTGCGTGCTGGACTCGGCTGGGGGAATCTTCCAGAGCATTTGATCATGGCTGATCTGCGCAGCAAGGTGCTGACGCGACTGCGTCCAGAGTCGTGGGGAGAGGATGAGCACAAGCTCTATCTGTCTGCGGTACATCGACCGGAGCTGACGCTGGGCCCGGCACATCTGTGGGTTCTGGAACGATTGACGGCGCTGTGTCTGGCGATTGACAAGTTCGCCAAGGAGCCCCCACAACTATGACTTGCGACGGTTCGTTCGGCTAACAGTGGCGCGTATCCAGACAGCCATAATGATCAGCGCTGCCATGGGAATGACGACAGAGGCGATGATCTGGGCATACGCCGGGTAGATCGTGGCCACCATGGCTGCGACCAGACACAAGGGAATGACCGGCCAGATTTTCGGTAACACACAGGCTGCGGCCATTCCGCTCGATGATGCCAGTGCCAGCAGATCCAGCACCATCATCTGTGGCACGGTCAGACCACTGTAGATCCCGAGCAAGCGTAGGCCGATGAGCTGACCCGAGAAGGCCAATCCGTAGACCAAACTGCCTCGGTGAAAGGTGTTTCGTAAGAAGCCCTTCCGAAATCGATAGGACATGAAGGCAAAGACGGCAAAGAACGCCAACGAGTTTAGCAAAGACGCCTTGGTCGCTCCCATTCCCAGTAACTGAAGTACGTTGAGTCCCACCGCCGCCAGAAGGACAAACGCGGTCATGCTGAGAATGACGCGTCGACGCTCAGTTGGATTGATGGATGGATCTACAGAGGGATCGAATGTGAGCGCTGACAGCAGCTCCTTCATCGAAGGGAATCGCTGCTGAGCGGACGAAGACAGTCCTCGTACCAGCGCTTCATGCACCGGCATGGGGACGTGGCTTCCTGGTGGGCGCGGCAGGATCTTGCCAGAAATCGAGTTGAACGCGAGCAACTCGACGGTGTCTCCTGCGAATGGTAGCTGCTTATACAGTGCTTCGTAGAGCGCTACGCAAAAGCTAAACTGATCACTGCGGCTGTCCGCAGGCTCTCCCATGTGCTGCTCGGTG
>CALLYL010000016.1 GCA_937859535.1 uncultured Myxococcales bacterium | reverse complement strand
TCGAGTCCATCCCAGTCGGCGACACCGATCGACGCCGCGACTGGCAAAGAAAGACTGCGCAGCGTCGTAAGCATCTGCTCGGCGAGCAGCACGCCAGTATCCAGACTCGCACCTTCGAGGACGACTAGAAACTCGTCGGCTGCATCACCTCGCCGAAAGACCTGATTGAGATCGCTTTGCCGACGAAGAGCGGCTCGAATCGCCATCGCAGCCGAACGAATCACCCTATCCGCGACCTGATGCCCACGAGCGGCATTGAGCTGCTTGATACCGTCGAGGTCGATGTAAATCAGGGTAACCGGAACCTTGCCCCGCAGCGCTATCGCCAACTGGCTATCGAACCAGCGCTGACCCCGCAGGCCGGTCAGCGCGTCGTAGCCGGTGACTTGCTGGAGGATGGCAAGCTTGCGCTCCACGTCCCAGCGGTGAGCCACAACGGACCCACGCAGTCGACGGAATTGCCGCTGCTGCACCTGCCAGGCCAGCCAGCTCGCCAACGACAGCCCACCAATGAGACAACCATCCAAGACGACGAATGGGTCAAGCGGCATGGCGTACTCCGACTGCTGAGCGGGTTAGAACTCTAGTGACAGGCGATGGGCAAACCTCACCGTCAGCACTTGCCAATAGTCGAAACTCGGGCATGCTCGTCCTTGCTTGTGGACGGGTTCTGTCTTGCGAGGGCGTGACCCGACCACGGCTGGGCCGTCGGGAAACCGACGGCTGTCTGTCTACCAAAGGCTAGATAGTTGAGGTCGGTTTATTTTGCAATCATTTTGCGGATTTCCGTCAGTATTTTAATGTTAAATGCCGCATTAATGGACTTCGATAGACTACAGCTTCGACGCTGTGATAGCAGTTCGCCGGTGCGCATCACCAAACACAAAGGCATCGGCTACCGTCTCAGATTGGCTCGACGTGCAATGGGACTGACCTACACTGCTCTCGGAGAGTTGGCCGGGATGTCGCACGCCACGGTGCAGAATATCGAGATCGGACGAACGGTCCCGGGTATTGATACGGTCGAGCGACTGGCACGTGCACTCAGCCTCGACCCCCGCTGGTTTGCATATGGAAATCCGGATCTGTCGCAGCACGCCGTCCACTACATGGTGGCTCCCGGCTGCGACCTCATCAAGATGGGCCAAGATCTTCGCGACCTGCTGGCAGGAAACGGCGGCTATATCGACGATACGTACAAATACTTGGACCCAACGGGCGCTGGGCAGTGGTGTGCACTGCTGAGGCAAGCCGACTTTGCCAGTCTCGTTTCCTCGGTTCCTGTGGCAGATGTGTCCGCGAAGCTGAGTGCGCTGATCGGGAAGGTTCCGCTAGATATCGTTGGTCTTGGCGCAGGGACAGGAAAGCAGGAGTTGCTGCTATCCAATGGGCTGTTGAGCAAGCGTCATACGAACCTGCGACTCGTACTGGTTGATATCAGCCAGCCTCTGCTAACACAGGCCGTGAGTGATGCCACAAGTTTTCTATCAGAGACCCGCAGCGTTCCCATCGTGGCGATCGTTGGTGACTTTCACGAACTCCCGAAATACTCATTCCTGCTGGATGGAGAGGGGCCACGCCGCCGTGTGATCTGCATGTTCGGCTACACCTTTGGGAATTTGGAGAACGAGATCCGCTTTCTGCGGAACAGCCTCTCGTGGGTCGCAGATGGCGACTACTTTCTCATCGATGTTCGCTGCACCATGGCTCCGGTGGATAGGCCCGCAGAGATCCTCAAACGCGATCCAGCATTCGGCTCTCGCCCGAAGTGGCACGACAAGACGCAAGAGTTCATCACGGGTCCAATACTCAAGCACTCTCGCGGAATCGCTGATGTCGGCTTGGCGGCATCGCTGGACCGAACCTCCTGCGTGATTCCGGGCAGCTACGCTGCCGAACTGACCAGCGAAGTTAAGTACCTTGATGGCAGCGTCAAGCAGTTCTCTGTCGGTTACGCCAAACGATATGACCTGAAAGGACTAACCGACTGCATGAGTCGGGAAGGCTGGGACTTCATCGAACACTGGCCTTACGCAGACGGCGCATACATGCTTGGCTTGTTCCAACGCCGCCGACCCAAGCCTGCCCCTCGGCGGGGTCGACCGCCCATCCATGCGGACTGACCGCAGTGTGATTCGCTTAAGTACTGCCCAAGAACACCTTCCAGTAAGGAGTTCCGTTGACATCCCAGACCTGGTAGCTGGCGTTCGAGTCGGCAGTCTGAACTAGATCAGGTCGTCCATCACCGTTCATATCGAGCGTGCCCCAAAATCGGCTGCTCGAGTTCCACTTGGGCGCAAAGAATCCATCATAGAGTCCGTTACTCGGAACCTGCCAATTGTGTGATGCCCGGCTTGGTTGTGCTGGGCTGCGCAGGACTGTTTGTACTGGCACACCGAAAGGACATGTTCCCGCAAGCGAGCGTGGAACTCCGAAGCTAGCCGCTCAGCCGGCAAATTCTGCCGGCTGATTTGGCGCAGATATCGAATACATCCACGTACACCACTCCCTGGCGTCGAACTGTGACCTCCGACGGCTGCCGAGACGGCTCTTCCTGGTGCATATTTCGGTGTTGTTATTGGCGGTTGCTGTGTTGTTTGGTTGGTATCGAATTTGCTTCTCCTACGGCAGAGCTCTCTGCCCTGTCGTCCAGAGGGCACCCGTGGCTCTGCACCTCTCTCACATCGAAGGGGGACAGAACGTGTACCCAAGCGTCTTTTTCGCCAATCCGAGAAATGAAGCGATCGCCAACGGTCAACAGCGACGTCTAAGCGAACCCGTTGTGAATCCGCTGACCGGGGTGGCATACACGGTCTTTTTCTTCGTGGGACTGATTGTTCTCGGGGTATTTCTCAGCCGATTACATTCCGAGGTCTTGTTGCATTCCAACGGAGTGCAGATCGTGACTGCCTACGTAACTGGTGCTCGCACCACCGCAGGGGATGAGACCGAACACTACCTGACGTATGAATTCCCCATCGGTTTGGGAGGAGCCAAGCAGGTAAGTGAGCATCAGGTTGACGAGCGTTCCTACGTGACTCATCCGGTCGGAGCACCCTTGAGAGTGCGGTACTCTCAACGAGACCCATCGACCAATGAGCCGATTTCGGGTAAGCGAAACACCCCTTGGCGCAACATGCTGTTGCTTCTGTTTGGACTGGGCTCGCTCTATGTATCGGTGTCGGAGGTCCTTTCTGCTCAGAGACGGCTGCGACTTGCGGATGCGCTTGAGGAGCGTGGAGTGGTACTGGACGGACGACTGCTGTGCTGCGAACGCGAGGAGGCGGGAGAAGGAGAGCCAGGATATCGCTGTGACTACGAAGTGACCCCGCCACAAACAGACACCGTGCGAGGCAGCTTATGGATCGCAGCCGCACGATTCGATGAAATGGCGCCTCCGCTGCGGGGTACCCGGGTGAAGATCTTTTATCTCGATCCAGACCAACATGTCATGCTCTAGTCGGTGTGTGGGCTAAGCCAAATTGTCTGTGTCCGTCCAGGAGGGCTGCCATGACAGATTTTCCGCCGGAGCGATGGTCTTTTGCTTTGCGTGTCGGGTTCCGATTCGCGTTCGTGTACATCGTTCTCTACGTGTTTCCGTGGCCGCTTGATCTTCTTCCTGGGTTGAACAAGATCGCCGGTCCCACCACTTGGCTGTGGATCAAGCTGACTCAGTTTGTTGGGAGCCGACTGCTACGCCTGCCGCACGATCTGTCCGAGATTCCAACCAATGGTACGGGGGACTCCACGTTCTCGTATGTTCAGACGCTCTGCTCCCTTTTGCTATCGCTGCTACTGACTGTGGGTTGGACTTGGTTGGGCAGAAGCCGACAAGAGTATCGTCGAGAACACGCGCTACTTGTTACCTACCTTCGCTACTTTCTCGCCGGTCAGATGTTCAGTTATGGGATGGTCAAGGTCATCAAAGATCAGTTTTCTGATATCGGTCTCGATCGTCTTGTACAACCGTTCGGTGATGCATCTCCGATGGGACTACTGTGGACTTTCATGGGTTATTCGACGGCATACACGTTCTTCGCAGGAGTCATGGAGCTCTTTGGGGGACTCCTCCTCTTGTCCCATCGCACGACGCTGGTTGCTTCTCTGCTGCTTGTGGGCGTGATGAGCAATGTGGTACTGCTCAACTTCTGCTACGACGTGCCAGTGAAGATCCACTCGGCACATTTCCTGATCTTCACGGTGGTTCTGATTGCGCCCCATCTCCATCGCTTGTGCGCATTCCTTCTTGAGACGGAGATCCCGTTGGTGCGCGCTCATCCGGCACGTCCACTCGCGCGACGTTCCGTGCTCGCGCTGCAGCTACTCAAGCTTGTTCTCATTGCTCTGATTGTGATTCCACCGACTCTGTTCGCATGGCGAGATCCGCGACATCGAGCGAGTCAACCGCCTTATCCGCCGCGGTACGGAATCTATGACGTGGAGCTCTTTGTGCGAAACGGGGAGGTGCTACCGCCGTGCTTCACGGAGACGACACGCTGGCGACGGGTGATCGTGAACCAGTACGGCGGCTTCTCGATCCAGCTGGCGGATGACAGCCTGGTCCGATTCCGTCTGGAAGAGGACTCCGTCAAGCAGCAAATCACTCTACTTCCGTACGAAGGTGAAGATCCCAAAGACGTAAAGCAGCGGTACAGCCTGTCTTCTTCGCAGCCATCTCCTGACGTGTGGCAGATAGAAGGAATGCTGAGAGGAGAGAGAATCAACGCGCATCTTCATCGGGTGAAGCCACGATCCTTCATGCTCACCTCGCGTGGATTCCACTTCGTCAACGAGGTCTATTTGAACCGATGAGCGGTAATCGACCGAGCCTGCTGCTGGGTCAGCACGTGCTGAGTGCCATACATCTCTCCGTACGCGCGCAACACATCCGCGACTTCCGTCCGCGGGGAGGTGCGACCGGACTCCCTCTGCTCCGCAGTCTGCCGCGCCACGGTTCACCTCGGAGTCGGCGAAGTTCGTGAATCTCCTTTTGGGGGCGACCAGTCCAGCCGCCACGGGAGTTGCCTATTCGGTGCTGTAATCGGCAGAATCAGCCGGCCAAAGCTGCCGAACACCGTCTGAGGTCGGATTCACCGAGAAACCTCGTTGCTTACCGGCGGTTGAGACGCGATTTGGATAGATGCTTTCAGTCCGGGCCCCATGTTATAATACTGCCGTCATGGTACGCCAAGATCAGCGTGATCCCCTGTTAGGCAGGCTCCTAGCGGGACGCTACGAGATCCAAGCTCTCCTCGGTGAAGGGAGCGTGGGGGTCGTATACCACGCGCTCGATCGTCAGCGCCAGAAGGGGGTCGCGATCAAGATCCTCGATGCCGCGCTGGCACAGTCTCGGGATTCGGCATGGGCGCAGCGATTTCGCAATGGCGCTCGGGCGGCGGCTCAGCTCAGCGGGCCGCACACCGTTCACATCCTGGACTTTGGAGAGGCACCCGAGGGTCTCTATGTAGTCATGGAGTTCCTGAGCGGGCGCACGCTCAAACAGGAACTTATCCGCCTGGGGCGCCTGCTGCCTGAGCGGGCGTTAGTGATCCTGCAGCAGGTGACCTTGGCGCTGTCGGAAGCTCACAGTCTGGGCATCATCCATCGCAGCTTGTCGGCGGATAACATCTTCCTGACTGACCAACGCGGCTTCGACTTCGTCAAGGTACTCGACTACACGATCGCCAAGATGGATACGCCAGGCGGTCAAGCTGCCACCGCTGCCGGTACTGCCGTTGGCAACCCGATCTATATGAGCCCGGAGCAGATCCGAGGCGCGACGCTGACTCCGCGTTCAGACCTCTACTCCGTCGGAGTGGTAGCATTTGAAATGCTCTCGGGACAGCCGCCGTTCACAGGCCGGACCGAGATGGAGCTACTCGCTGCGCATCTTACGCAGGCCCCGCCTCCCCTTCGCGGTGTGCCGGATGACACTGCGGAGTTGGTCTTACGACTATTGGCGAAGGAACCCGAGCAGCGACCAGCCAGCGCTGAGACTGTCCTGGGAGTGCTCACACACTTGATGGGCCCCGCGTCAGACCGGAATGCGCAGGGCTTGGGCTCAGTCGCACCGCCTCAGCAACCAGTGAGACCCGAACCGCCTGCGTCCAACATGGTTGCCGAGCAGCTTACCATTACCGGGAGTGGTGCCCAGACATATGGACCACCACCTACACTGCCGCCCGACACACATCCCAGCGTGGCAAGCACAGTCAAGCTACCGGCCGTGGGTCGAATTACTGCGCCCGATTCTGGCCTCCCAGAAAATCGCCCACGCTCGGCTCACGCTCCATTGGGACTCGATCATGGACAGCAGGTTGGCGCCTATACGCTGGTGCGCAAGCTGGGTGAAGGTGGCATGGGAGTGGTCTTCGAGGCCGTCAATCGCACGATTTCTCGTCGCGTCGCCATCAAGTTCTTGCACGTGCATCTGGCGATGCAGCCGGAATTTGCACATCGCTTCGTCAACGAGGCGCGTTCCGTGAACCTGATCACCGACCCTGGTCTTGTTCAGATTACTGACTTTGGAGAGCTACCGAACGGTGCTGCCTACATCGTCATGGAGTTCCTTCAAGGCGAGACTCTATCCAAGCGGCTTGAGCGAGCTGGCGGACGACTTGGTGTCGAGGACGCCCAACGACTCGGAGGACAGATCGCAGCATCCCTCGCAGCCGCCCATCGGGCACAGATCGTGCATCGTGATCTCAAGCCAGA
>CALLYL010000015.1 GCA_937859535.1 uncultured Myxococcales bacterium | reverse complement strand
AAACCAGGGCCGTCCAGGATAAGCAGAGCGTTGGCCAGGTTCGTCCCCGAGAGTTCTTGAAGGTAGAGTAGAGGCCCCTCTTGAGCATGCGGGCCTGTTAGCGTCGCGTCGTATTGATCAACACTTGCAGTCGGGTCGCCTTCTGGGTGCCTGGTGTGCCGGAGCTTAGTACCACCAGATCCGGTTTGCCATCGAGGTTCACATCGGTGACTTCGAGATCTGTGGAATAACCCACATCGGTGAAAAAATCTGGGACATTCTGACTGGCGAGAACGCCGCTGCCTTGGTTCAGGTGGATGGCGATTCGACCGTTATCGATCGCGTTGACGTTGGCAATGACTACGTCCAGCTTGCCGTCGAGGTTAAAGTCTCCCAGGGCGACGTTGTAGGGCTGGGGGATGGTATCGATCGCAGTGTAGGGTTTCTGATACATGCCTGTGCCGTCATTAAACAGAACGCTAAATTGGTTGGTCGCCGCTTGAGCCTGCGGCTGATAGGGACCGGCTGACACGACATCTTGGGTGCCGTTCCCATCAATGTCACCAATTGCTGCGCGTCCACCGATCCCTTGAATCAGGTTCTCTCCCGTTCCGAGCAGAGAACCATCTGGCTGTTCGACAAAGGACTGTACGGCACCGATGGTCTTTAGCTCAGTGCCCATCGGGATCGACCGAGAATAGAGCAGGGTAAAGTCACTCTTTCCGTCTTTGCTGATATCGGTGTAGTGCAAATCGGAAAGAAAGATGGGCGCACCCTGAAAGTAGTCCGGTGAAGCCATGTCGAAGCTGCTGCCGAGGTTATAGATCAGGAAGACCGATTTGCCATTGATGTCGCTTGCTACCCCCGTGATGAGATCGACAAAGCCATCCTGATCGAGATCGCCCTTGGTAATAAAGTCAGGACGATCACCTCCCGGTGCCCTCTCTTGACGGAAGCGTTGTCCAATCGTCGTACTTTGCTGGTAGAAGACCACAATCTTGCTCTGGGTCTTGCTGGTCACGGCGGCATCTAGTTTGCCGTCTTTGTTCCAGTCTCCTACTACTACGGACTCTCCACTTCCGCCGCCAAAGTCGTAGTATTCTGGATCGTCGAAAAAGTTTCCTTGGTCGAGCCGACCACGATTGCGCAGTACGGCCAGAAAGCCGCCGGTTCCTTGCATTCGCGAGCCACTTAGGAAGATGTCTGGGAGTCCGTCCCCATCTACGTCTCCGCTGGTCAGCTCCTTGACATCGTAGCCAGAGCGCAGCGGCAAGCCCAAGATGTGATAGCTTGCAGCATCGGACGGCTTAGTCTGTGGATCCGAGAGCGCACTGTAGAACGTGATGGTACGCGGGTTCGCGGTCACTACACACTGGGTGCCATCTGGATGTTCAATCACAAATTCCGCCGACAGCACGCCGCTTGGTGCAAACGGTAGGTCCAGGACGGCATCCAGTTTCGAAAAGCTCTGCCACTCAGTCAAGACAGCGGAGCTGCCGAAACGAATTCGGGCTTGCGGAAGGAAACCGAAGCCGTGAAATCGGAGTCTGGTCTTGCTCTGCGGATCGAGCAGAGAGGCAATCTGTTCTACTGCATCAATGACGAGCGGACCGCTGGCACAAGAAGATGTACTACCGCTGAGGAGGAACCCGCCACTGCTGTGGGAAGGACTCAGATCGACGCCAACCGCAAGCTCTCCTTCCTTGGGAAGGTCGAGGCTGCCATCCCCAGCGGCCAGTAGCTTGCCATCTTCACCCACAGCGGCCACACCAATCGACAGCCGACCTTGGGTACCGATGGGCGGTCGGGCCCCGAGACGAAACAGATCAAATAGGTTGGGATTGTCCCGATACTTGCGAAAGTCGACAGAGACTCTCTCCTGTGCCACGGTGGTGGACGGCTCCGACATGGCCTCGCTCGTGTAGGCCATCATGATCTGTAGCTCGGAGGTGCTGGTTGGAATGTGTGAAACCCCGAGCACGATGGTTGGGCGTTCCTCACAAGCCAGCGTGATCAGGAGCCATAACAATAGGAGTTCCTTGGGCAGGTGGCGCAACATCTCAATCCCCCGAACGCGATCAATGTGGAAAGTTAAAATTGTAGGATTCTCCATCGAGCGGAGTTCCCTGGGGGAGTGTCTGCCAAACGACAATTCCTACTGCCCCGGCGGTTAGCACTGCACCCCCAAGCACGACCCAGAACCACTTCTTCTTGTACACCGGCTGCTTCTTGAGCGCCTCGGTTGTACGCTTCTCCTCCGCGACTTTCTGTTCCAGAGAGAGCTTCTCTTGGGTGAGCTTTGCCGCTTCCTCTGCTCGCTGTTTGGCCACGAGTTCCGCCTGCCTGCGCTCGGCAGAAACCTGTTCTGCTTCAATCTGGGTCCGCATCGCCCGGATCTGGGCTTCGCACTCGGGAGCGAGTGGATTCTGGGGATCGATGCTTAGGAATTCTTCGTAGTAACGAAGCGCTTCGGTGAGCTTTTGATCCTTGCGATAAGTCTGCGCGACATTGAACAGGAGCAGTGACTGCGGATGTAGCTGATAGGCCGCAAGATACTCAGTGATCGCTTGCTGCCAGTTTTCCGCCCGGAACAAAGCTTGCGCTGCTTCGACGTGAAGTCGAAACTGTCTCTGCACTTCGCCGGGGCTGCTAAGCGTGACCGGTTGCTTTTGGGCATCTCGCTCGGCAGCGTGCAGTTGGAACGGATGAAGGAGAATTCCGAAGACGAGTAATGCCAGGAAATCAGCGAGCCAGCGGTACCGCAAAGGGATCCTCCTTTTGCTCGATTCGTTGGCCGGGCCGGACCTTCTGTTTGGGCTTTTTAGGAGTCGCATCCCTGCGAACCTCGGTCGAGGAGTCGGGAAGCGGCCTTGCCAGCGCTCGGTCGATTGTTGCTGTGGTGCTGGCCGGGCGAGACGGATTCGGATCGTCGGCAAGGACAGGCGTGTGCGAGGAAGCTGAGGTTGGCGTAGTCACCTTCTCTGCGGAGATCGTTGGCACGGTCTGGGTTGTTTGTGGAGTGGGTCGACGCTGGAGCAGAACCGCCAGGACCGCCATGCCCACCACCAGGACTCCTAAGAGCAGTCCAAAGAGTGCGTTTTGTCGTCGTTGGGTCTGGATCGGCAGCGAGGTAATCAGCGAAGCCGATGAAGGACGAATCGCTCCGCGTCGAGCGGTCTGCGCAGAGCGACAGGCCGGCACGCACTCTTTGAGCGCAATGAGCAGCGCTTCGTCATGAGGGAATCGCTCCTTGGCAGTCTTTTTGAGCATCCGCAGCACCACCCGCTGGAGCACCTCGGGAACTGTTTTGGGCAGCGGTGGTGGCGGGGTGGTCACGTGGGAGAGCAGAATCGCCGCCACATTTTGTCCCGCAAAAGGCGGACAGCCAGCCAGCAGTTGATACAGCACAACCCCCGCAGAGTACTGATCGATCCGGCCATCGATTTCGGAATGGGTTTCGGAGAGCAGCTCTGGTGCCAGGTACAGAGGCGTTCCCATGATCGCACCCGTGGTCGTAAGCTGCCCCTTCTCTTGCCCGATTTCTTTGGCGATCCCAAAGTCCAACACCTTGAGCTGAATCGGTCCATCCGCAACGTAGTGCATCAGCCGGATGTTGGCCGGCTGATTGTCTAGGCTTGATTCACGCTCGTGAGATTCGCGCTGGGAGCGGGATGAGGGACTGTCTGCGGGAAACCCGGAATTGTTGCTGCTGTCATCTGAGCGGACCCGAGGTAAGGCCGCTGCATCCGGTTCAACACCTTCGATCGCCCGCCAGTTGTCAGCCGCTGTGCTTCGAGGTACGGCTCCCCAGTTGCAAGAGCCAACCTGGATCCACTAGCTGCTGCGATCGGGTTGTCCCCAATGGGTTAGGATCTGGTGGTGCGAGCGTACAGATCGAGGGTTGTTGTGAAACGTGTTCTCACCGCACTGCTGTTTCTGCTGACATGGGGGCCCCGCGCTGGTCTGGCGGGGCCCGAGCAGCGGCCGGCTGAGATTCCCGTGATCATCGATCGACCGATTCGTTTCGACGAGGAGCGGATCAAGCTGACGCTGGAATATCGTCGGGTTCACCAAGATGCAGCCGCGCACGATACCGGCATCACTCCTCGCGTGATCGTGCTTCACTACACGGGCGGCACGTCCGTTCAGTCCACCTGGGCGTACTTCAATCGCCTGAAGGCAGAGGCAAGCCGCAAGTCTTTGCTACGGGCAGGTGTGGTCAATGTTTCGGCGCACTTTGTCGTGGACCAGGATGGGACAATCTATCGACTGGTTCCGGAGACCACGATGGCTCGCCATGTCATCGGACTGAATCATGTCTCCATCGGTGTCGAGAACGTGGGCAATGGTAAGACGCTGCCGCTGACCGACGCTCAGGTTACGGCCAACGTGGCGTTGATCCGCTACCTTGCCGGTCGTTATGCGATCACGCACCTCATCGGTCACCAAGAGGCCGATCGGATGCGCGGCCACGCCTACTATTTGGAAAAAGACCCCGGCTACCGCAACACCCACGGCGACCCTGGCAGCGGCTTCATGGCCCGCGTGCGTGCGCAGCTTGGGGATCTTGCGCTCGAAGGTCCACCGGCCAGACCCTAATGGACGCCCGCATTGATGATTCGATCGAGGTCTTGGTGATGCTGCCCGGTACTCTCCGTCTTCCTAGTGTGATTCCGATGTTGGCCGTTCTCTGCGTGACAGAAGCGGCGCATTCTGGCCCCACAGCGGGCTCTGTGTCCGCTCCGCAGACGTCCGTTTCATCTGCTCCAGGAACCAAAATCGCCATGGTTGGGAGCGTCCGCCAAGATGAGCCGATGCCCGACTTCCAGCTCGTGGTCGAGCGTGCACGCCTAGAGGTCACTCGTCGTGTCATCTATGACTCGCGGTACGTGAGCCTCTCCTATCCGGGTGGAGACGTGGACCCATCACGCGGGGTGTGCACCGACGTCGTGGTCCGCGCATTGCGGGCAGTGGGAATTGATCTACAGCGGCTGGTGCATGAGGACATCCTGCGTCGTCCCGGAGCATACAAACGTGGTGGCAAGCGCGCTGATGCCAGCATCGATCATCGTCGCGCAACGGCGCTCCTGGTCTGGTTCGAAGCCTACGCACGAGTTCTGCCCCGTAAGGTCGATACAGAGGAGGCTCGCATGAGCTACGCCCCTGGCGACATACTGGTGTGGTCTCTGCACAATAACGGCCAGGCGGAGCACGTTGGCGTGGTCAGCGATCGCAAGGGGCCACGTGGCCTGCCCTTGGTGATTCACAACATCGGTCCGGTTCCTACCGAGGAAGACGTGCTCGACGGTTGGCAGATCCTCGGCCACTTCCGTCCGAGCCCTGCGGTCCGTGGCGTCAAAGACAGTGCCGTGCCTCCACCTGCCACTTCCAGAAGGTAAGCCAAGTGCAGAGAGAGCTTGTCGCGGCCCGGCCCGGATGGCTCCGAGATGGCCAACCAGCGTCCCCAATCCGGGAGCCTACAAGAAGATATTCTGAAGAAGCCGAATCGTCCTATTGCACTATGCCATAACCGAAAGAGACGCCGATACCTGCGTTTGACATCCGCAGGGCACCCACCTAAGCTACTCTGATGCCTGTGCACGACTCACCTGGGGCAGGGGGGCAGCCGCCGCTACGCATCACACCCGAGCTGCTCGCCGCTCACAATGCAGAGCTGGAGCGAAGCGAACGGGACCGTGACCAACATCGAAGGGAAACGCTCCATCAGGCGATTCGTAGGAATCCCGGAGCGTTGTGGTTCATGTTCGTTGACCCGGATTTCAACGGCGGGTCAAGCATGCCGCTCGAAAGGAACGGTCGTGAATTCTTGAACGGAGTGATGGCCAGGCCTCAGCAGCAATTCATGAGAGCGTCGGAGCTTAACATCCACGACGAGGCTTTTCTGTCCCTGTACCTATCTGATGCAGTCGACTCCTTCCAGCTCGAACATGCCACCATGCACCTTCCGGAGTACGTGAGGCGTGCGCGGGAAGCCAAGGTCCGCTTCGACCGCTTGGCCCAAACTGCGGCTGAGGTGGATACGGCGCTTATGCGGGGAAGAGAGCCCTGTCCTGCGGTGGTGAAGATGCCGCGCACAAGGCGTCAGGTTCGTGCCGATGAGCTGGCGGCGGTGTTCCGCGGCAAACAGCTCGAGATTCGGGCTCACGTGAGGGCTTCTTTTGCCGGTGATGTCGCGGCTACTCTCGACGAAGCAACTGGCGGGAACCTGAAATCACTGCTTACCGATAAGTCCTCACCATACCGCGAAACGGCATTCAAACTGGTAATGGCGATGACCCCTCAGATCGTAAGCAACGCGATCGCCAGCGCACTGCCGATCTTTGGACTCATCTGGGATGCTGGGCAGATCATTAGCAACCTGTGGGAAGCTGGGAAGACACACCATCTCGCTCAGAAGGTGAACCGCTGGGTTCCGGGGCTTATGATCGAGGCTCGCCACTGCCGCGACTCCATCTACAGCAACCTCAAAGCCAAGCGGAACGGACTGCTTCAGGATGTGGCCATCGATACCGGGTCGTTTGTAGCCAAGTTGAGCGGTCTGTGCTTGGATCTCAGCATTTTTACAGGCCCAATTACTGCGGCCTGTCAGGCTGTCGCTCACCTGGCGCTGGCCGTGCACGAAATGGAGGAGCTACTCGAAGAACAGAAAGAGATCAACCGGGCTTTGCTCGTTGGGATTGAGTACCGACAGCTCTCGCAGTACGCCTTGCTTGCGAGCTATGCAGTGGAGAACATGAAGCCTGAGTGGTTCTTTCAAAATGCTCCGGGATCCAAATCCCAGGCGGTCCAGTGGTTGCAAGATGTGAGCTTCGCAGCGAAACAGATCCTTGACGATTCGCCTTTCTGTTTTTATCCCGAGTAGACCATGGAGGGCTTTGGGAAGAGTAGGTTCCCCATCAGCAGCAGAGGGAAACGGAGGGCATGCGCGGTGGACCCGGCTTTTGAGATCGCATCCGGTTCCGAATCTGTGCGCGGTGCGAGCTGTCGCAGCGTGTCATTTGTGAGTCCTCTAGGAATCGGATGACAGGATCTCAGGCGAGATGGCCAAGCAGCGAAAGCGTTTCCCCTCCGTTGGCATCCGGAGGAGGGGAAACCTCTAGCAGCACCTCTAGACGGACCTTACCTTGGCCGGCTTGATGTCTCGATGAATGAGGTTGTGATGATGAGCTTCCGCGAGGGCTTGAGTCAGTTGGATGGCGATATCGAGCGCTCGGGCAGGCGGTAGCGGTGCTTCCTTTTCGATGATCTCTGCCAGCTCGATTCCTTCGACCAGTTCCATGATCAGGAAGGGCGTTTCCCCTTCGACTCCGAAGTCGAGAGTCTGTGCGATTCCTGGATGATGAAGTTTGTTCGCTAGGCTGGCTTCCCGTTGAAAGCGTTCGTGTGCCTTGGGTGAGTGAAACGCGGCGGGCTGGAGTGTCTTGATGGCAACAGGGGTGCTGCTTTGTTCATCGATGCCTCGGTAGACGACGCCCATCGCGCCTTCTCCCAGCATGGTACCTACGCGATAGCGTCCTTTGAGCAGACCACTTGCCACCCCGAGAGGCGCGCCGAGCGGCTTTTCTACGCTGACCACAGCGACATCATAGCAAAACAGCGCCCCAAAGTGCCCCCTCGATGAGGCACTGAGCAGCGGGTTTGGCTAAGGGCTTGAACTGACGAGAGGATTTGCGGCTACGGCCCGGAGCGGCTCAGGTGAGGCGACCCGGAGCGGCTCAGGTGAGGCGACCCGG
>CALLYL010000014.1 GCA_937859535.1 uncultured Myxococcales bacterium | reverse complement strand
GTCATTTCGTCGAAAAACACTGGGCTGGCGTGACCCAATCGGAAGGCCTTGAGCGACAGCGCCATCAACCAGAAGGTCAAGACCGGCTTGGAAAAGAACACGCCGCTGGCGGGATCTTGGGGTGAGCCCGGCCACCACAGGGAGATCCAGTCATTGCGTGACGCCATCTGCCGAGCGACCTCACCGTAGTGAGTCTCCCAGGGGTCCCACAGTCCGTAGGCACCTGTGAACGGCAGATACAGGAGGCATAAGAGCGACAGCACCGCGAAATGCAGCACCCGATCGCTCCGGTCGGGAAGGGCTCCGCAGGACGAGGCCTGCCCCGCAGGTTGTTCGGCCGCAGGTTGTTCGATTGAAGGTTCCATCATGTCCGCGTGGTAAGTGGCCTCGTCCCGAGGCGACCAAGAGGCTGCCCAGTCGGTTCCCGAAGCGGGTTGGACCATGCCGCAACCGGCCCCACGCAATCAAGAGGGATTGCGCGCCGAACTGCCCAAATTGGTCCAAACACTTACCGAATCGACTGCTTGGCTTGCCATTTGGGTGTGCTTTCGATACGGTGCGCGGCGTTGCATGGGCCCATAGCTCAGTTGGTCAGAGCGGCCGGCTCATAACCGGCTGGTCCCTGGTTCAAGTCCAGGTGGGCCCACCTTTTCTGTTTCCCGGAGGAAGAAGTTGCGCGACCAACTCAAGCTGCTCGAAGAGCTGCAGCGTCACGATGCGGAACTGATTGAACTCGAAGGACTGTGCAAGTCGCTACCTGAGCGAATACAGGCGGTGGAGTCGGCGATCGCCGAACTCGATCGACTACTCGCCGAAAAGCGGCTGGAGCTTGCGGACACCGAGGCATTTCGCAAGGGCCAAGAGCAAGAGAAGAAGGAAGCGGCCGAACAGCTCAGCAGAGCGAAGGCCAAGAGCTCGCAGGTGCGGAACCTCAAAGAGGGCAACGCCATCTCGCGGGAGCTAGAAACCACTCGTCGCCAGCTCGAGCAACGAGAGGAAGAGATCGTCAAGCTAAGCCAGGCGATCACCGAGCAGCAGGCGAAGATCAGCGAGCACGAAGCGCGCATCAGCGAACAGCGCAAGGAACTGGCGGCTGAGCAAGAACGCGTCGGCAAGCGCATCACCGAGATGCAGGGCAAGCTACTCGCTGCTCGCACCCACCGCGATGAACTTGCAGCCAAACTGAGGCCCGACTTCTTAAAGAAGTATTCGACGATTCGGATGCGTCGTGGTCTGGCGATCGTGGCAGTTCGCGACGGCACTTGCCGTGGCTGCAATATGCGGATACCGCCCCAGCTCTACAACATCATCCAGCGCGGTGCCTCGCTGGAGATCTGTCCGAACTGCAATCGGATGATCTATTGGGCGAAGCTTCTCGAAGAAGTCGCCGAAACCGCGTAGCCAGGGCTTTACGACAGGCAGTGGTTGTTTCTAAACTGCCTGAATCACTGAGCAACCAGGGTTCCTGGCTGGAACTCGGGCAACCACTTATAACACAGCCCCGACGAGGTCGAGGCAGAGGCCAGGTCGTCACGGCCCGGTCGACAAGAAGGTAAGAGAGGCGATTGATGCAGGGCTCACCCGTACGGTTCGAGTTTGAAGACGTTTCCCCGGTCGAAAAGCGCCTAAAGGTCGAAATCGACAAGACGCTGGTCAACAAGAAGCTCGATGACAGCTACCGCCAGCTCGGTCGGCAGGCCAACCTCAAGGGATTCCGTCCTGGCAAGGCACCACGCCCTCTGCTCGAGAGCATGTTCGGCAAGAAGGTGGCCAGTGACGCCGCCCGCGAGCTGGTCAACGAGACGCTCGGCGACATCATCGGCAAGCAGACCTTGCGCATCATCAGCGAGCCGATGCTCGAAGAACTGGCTGACGCTCACAAGGATGTCCATCTGCGCTATAGCGCCCGCATCGAGCTGATGCCTGAGATCGACATCAAGGACTACGAGGGCATCGCCGTCTCGAAGCGCGAGGGCAAGGTCAGCGATGAGCAGGTCAATACGGAGCTAGAGCGCCGTCGGCAGTCGCACCAAGAGCTGAAGCCGATCGAAGGTCGAGACAAAGCCGAGGCAGGCGACGTTCTCACCGTCCTGCTAACGGGAACGCTGTCGCATCTGACCTACAAAGATAAGGAGATGCAGGTCGACCTGGGCAAGCCCGACCAGTCGCCGATCCCGGGACTCGCCGCCGCGCTGGTGGGTGTTTCGCTAAGTGCCACCGCGCACCCCGTCGAGCTGACGATGCCGACCGAAGGACTTCCGAAAGAGCTGGGCGGCAAGACCGGCCACTTCAAGGTCGCAGTCAAGGCGGCCCACGTAAAGCACGTGCCGGCGCTCGATGATGACTTTGCCAAGGACACCGGCGAAGCCGATTCGCTCGATGCACTCAAAGAGAAGATTCGGGCGAACATCCTTGAGGAAGACACCGAGGAAGCCCGCCATGAGATGCGGCTGTCGCTGGTCGATGAGCTACTCAAGCGCAACCCAGTGCCCCTGCCGCAGGGTCTCATCGCCCGCCTTGCTCGCAACTTCCTAGAGAACGAGCGCGGTCGGATGCAGCTTCAGATGAAGCTGCTCCAAGATCAGCGCAAGGAAAACCCCGACGCGAAGTTCACGATGCCGACTCCCGATCAGCTCGTACAGGCGGCACAGGCGGAAGCCGTGCGCAACCTGTCGATCGAGTTCGTGATGATGGCGCTCGCCGACAAGGAGAAGGTGGAAATCACCGATGCCGACGTCGACACCCACCTCGCCGATCTGGCCAAGGAGCGCGACAAGAACGTCGCCCGAGTGAAGGCCGAGATTCAGCGCGAAGATCCGGGGCTGCAGCAGCTCCGTGCTCAGCTTCGACTCGAAAAGGCCCTCGACGTTCTAGAGTCGAAGGCAACGATCACCGCCAAAGCCTAGTCGCCCGCCCCAAAGCATTCAACGCTCTGCCACCGTACGGCCCGCTAAGTGGTCGTAGTGAGTGGCGATTTCTGCACTGTCCCCTGCATTCCCACGACGCTGGCCGTTCCGGTACAGTAGTTACATGCCGGATATGCTGGCCATTGTGAGCAAGGGCGTCTTTGAAAAGGACGCAGGGAAAGCCAAGCTGGGTCGGGTGCTCCCGTTGGCGGGCTATGCAAGCGCCAGCAAGCATTTGGCGAAGCTCGATGCGACGAGTCGCCTGTTCCTGGTCACGGTTCGTCCGCCGAAGGAGGCGCTGTGGCTGGTGGCGGTGTTGGAGAACCTGGTGTTCGACGGACAAAAGTGGTCTGCAACACCGAACAGCACTCGACTGACTGACGTCACGTTCCTAAAGGATCAGCTCCGATTCGACTCGGGCAAGGGCATCGTGGCCAAGCCAGGTGCGCTCGGAATGTCGCTGCAAACGCCACGGGTACTCACCGCTGCCGATGCCAAACTCTTGCTGGAGGCCGCAGCAGCGAGCAAGACCCGGATTCCCGCACCAAGGCCGGTCAACCTAGCCAAGCACGAAGAGCGTAGCCCCCTACCCTGCCTATGTAAGCGATGCTGGGCGGCAGCACCTGATCGCCTTGAGTTTCAGGGAACCGAATTTGTGCGAGCCAACGTCCAGGCGCGCAGCCGCGTCCTGTGGTTCTGGCTGCCCGCCACCCTGAGTGACGACCTGGTTGCGGTCCAACAGGCCGTGCAAGCCCGCCTGTGTTCGCGTATTCAGCCGTTCCCCGATGAGGCCAAGTCAGCAGCCAGCGAGGGGAGCGATGAAGACGAGGACGAGGCCTAGTCTGCTACTTGCGCCAGCACGGGATCTTGCTCTTCTCCAGGGGTCGGCTGATATGTTGCGGCGTATGAACAATCCACCTCGGCTCAATCCCTCGCGTCGTGCCTTCCTGCTGGCCTCGTGCTCGCTGCCATTTTCCGTGCGGGCAGCGACCCCGGTGGTAACGCCCAAGCGCCTTCTGGTGCTAGGCGGAACTGGGTTTATCGGACCGCACATCATTGACTCGGCACTGCGGCGAGGATTTGTGGTCACGTTGTTTCATCGTGGCAAGACCAACCCAACCCTGTTCGCGGATAATCCCAAGGTCGAACGGATCTTGGGCGACCGCAACACCGGATTCGAAGCGCTCGCCGGTAAGAAGTGGGACGCGGTGGTGGATACCTCGGGCTACTTTCCGCGTCAGGTCGAGGCCAGTGCCAAGGCACTCAAGGACTCGGTGCGGCAGTATGTGTTCGTTTCGTCGATCTCTGTCTACAAGGACACCGACAAGCCCATGGACGAGAGCGCCAAAGTGGGCACAATCGCCGATCCGACCATCGAGAAGATCACCGAGGGCTCCTACGGACCGCTCAAGGCGCTATGCGAGCAAGCAGCGACCCGGATCATGCAGGGACGAGCGCTCAACGTCAGGCCGGGCTATATCGTCGGCCCGCGTGACTCATCCGATCGCTTCACGTACTGGCTGCTGCGCACCCAGCGGGGCGGCGACATGGTGGTGCCTGGTGATCCATCCGATCCGATCCAGGTAATCGACGGTCGCGACCTGGCCGACTGGATCGTGCGGATGGTCGAAGCCAATCAAACTGGCGTCTATAACGCCGTGGGCCCAACCAAGCCGCACACCATGCAAGAGGTACTGGCGGCGTGCAAGCAGGTCACCAAGGCCGAGGTTCGCCATACCTTTGTACCGACGGATTATCTGCGAAAGAACAAGCTCCACGAGGAGTTCCCGATTTGGAGCCCACCGAGCGGTGACAGCGCCTACTTCCATCGAGTGAGCAATGCCAAGGCACTGGCCCAAGGGCTGACATTTCGGCCCTTACTAGAGACGCTGACCGACACCCTGGCGTGGTGGAAGACGCTGCCGGCAGATCGCCAAGCAAAGCCACGGGCGGGCATCACCGCCGAAAAGGAAGCAGAAATCTTGAAAGCCTACCGAGCGAGTTTACCCAAGCCATGAGTAGCCCTGCCCAGAGCGGTTCCGCCTCGATGAAGCTGAAGGATAGGCTCCTTCTCGTCCGCAAAGAGGAGGTGTCGGCGCTGCTGTGGTCGTTCCTCTACTTCTTTTTCTTACTGTGTAGCTACTACGTCCTGCGCCCGGTCCGCGATGAGATGGGGATTCAGGCGGGCGTGGGTAATCTGCGCTGGCTGTTTACGGCGGTGTTTGTGGTGATGCTTTTGCTGGCACCGCTGTTTGGATTCTTGTTCTCACGCTTTTCCCGTCGAACATTGCTGCCGATTGTCTACCTGTTCTTCGCCAGCAACCTCGCCGTATTTTGGGCGGTCTTTGAAGCACACCTGTTCATTCGGCACACGACGATCGCGTTCTTCATTTGGGTGAGCGTGTTTAACCTGTTCGCGGTCTCGGTGTTCTGGAGCTTCATGGCGGACCTGTGGAACACCGATGAGGCGAAACGGCTCTATGGTTTTATCTCGGCTGGCGGTACAGCCGGGGCGATCGCGGGGCCCTCTGTGACAGCGCTGTTCTCGCACCGGATCGGACCCATCAACTTGCTCCTCATCTCGATGGGCTGCTTGGTGGTGTGCGTGATCTGCATCATGCAGCTCAGCAAGCGGGATCAACGCCAAAGAGACGACGAGGCTCCGAAGCCGCCGAGCCAGCGGCCGGGCATCTTGGCGGGTGTTCGACTGGCGCTCTCCTCACCATACCTGCTCGGGATCTGCGGCTATGTTCTGCTGTACAGCACGACCTCGACCTTTCTGTACATCCAGCAAGCAGAGATCATCGACAAGTCGATCCACTCGTCGGCAGACCGCACGGCCCTGTTTGCCCAGATGGATCTGGCGGTCAATGTGCTGACGCTCGTCATTCAGGTGCTGCTGCTCCAACCACTGCTCGCTCGGCTGGGACTGGTGGTTGCACTGACTGTACTGCCGCTGCTGACCACCGCTGGATTCTTGGGGCTAGGCCTGCATCCGGTGCTGCCGATGCTGATTGTGGTGGCGGTGTTGCGGCGAGCGGGTGAGTTTGCCATCGCCAAGCCATCACGAGAAACGCTGTTTAACGTGCTCGGCCCAGTCGAAAAGTACCAAGCCAAGAACTTCATGGACACGGTGGTCTACCGAGGCGGCGACACCGCGAGTAGCTGGCTCCTATCAGGGCTGAAAGCAGTGGGCTTTGGGATCGTCGGGGTTTCACTCCTGGCGGTGCCGCTTGCGGCCGTGTGGGCAGTGCTCGGTGCAGCCCTCGGTCGGTCACACGCACGACTGGTCGCCCGCCAAGACCCCCCAAAGTAGGTCCGCTCGTCAGCCATCTGCCGTAGAGCGTCGCCCAAAATGAGGCAGCACTTAGCCAAGCTGCTCAGCGGCTTCGGCGAGCGGCACCACCTGAGCATGGTCTTTCAGGAAACGAAGCATTTCGACCAAGGCACGCTGCTTCTGCCACAGCGGCTGCTGCAAGTCCGGCTGGCGGTCCACTAGCTCCGCTGGGATGCCATCGAGCTTGGCATCAATGAGGTCGATCCCGTGCAGTTCCAGATTGAAGAATGGCTGTGCCTTCATCCCGGTGAGCAGCAGCTTGCGCAACGTCGACGACAGAAGCAGCGAGGTTCCAATCGCAGGTAGGCGCAGCCATGGAGTCACGGCAACCGGCAGCTCGACGAGCGGAGCGGAGCCACGACGATTTGGCGCATGGAGTGCCGGTCGATACGGCTGACTCGGCGCAAGTTGCTGCCAGGGCGAACCAATGATGGAAGACGAGCGACGGCCTAGTAAATGAAGCTTGGCGAGCACCGCCAGCTTGGCCAGATAGTACGGCGGACAGGGAAACACCGATGAATCATAGCGAAAGCCGAGTCGGCTCAAGACCGTCAGCAGCGTCTCAGACAGCTCATATCCGGGAGCTCGAAATCCGCAGACACCGCCGGGACGCCCACGCAGCTCATCGAGAATCTGCTCACAGGCCGTAAGCTCGTGCTCGATCTCGGCCTCGGACAGTCGACTGAGATCGTAGGGATGACCAAACGAGTGATTGCCAAGCTCATGGTTCAGACGTGCAGCCTCGCGCAGCAGCGGTCGCCCAGCGGAACCATCCAGTGCATCGGCACCGACCACAAAGAGGGTCGAACGGATGCCGAAGCGGTCGAATACTTCCAAAAATCGCGGCAAGGCGCGCTGAAGGATCACTTCGGCCAGATGCTCGGGAGCCGGTCCCAATCCGTGAATCTGGTAATAACAGCGTAGCGGATCGAGGTCTACCGACACGCTGGCCAGCACAAGGGTCATGGACGCACTATGCCACGCGAGCTCGGCTCAGGCGATGGGTGCCAGGAAGTTCATTGCGCATCGGCGTTGACTCAGGCCGGGTCGGGAAACCATCATGTGCGCGATGGAACTCTCGGTCATTGTCCCCTGCCTCAACGAAGAAGCGAACCTTCCCGAGCTGGTTCGGCGGATCGGTGAGGTGCTCGCCATGGGCGGCATTGCTGGCGAACTCGTGCTCATCAATGACGGATCTACCGATGGTACGGCCCGGGTCATGGACGAGCTGGCAGCCAAGCATCCGTTTGTCAGGCCGCAGCACCATCCGAGCAATCGAGGCATCGCGGCGGCCTGGAAGACCGGGGTTGGGGCCGCCCGTGGACATCTGGTGTGCTTGATCGACGCGGACTTGCAGTACCAGCCCGAAGACATCCTGCGACTGCGGCGCGAACTTTCGTGGGCCAATGTCGATATCATCCAGGGCTTCCGCTCTGCGGTCGGTCGAGAGAAGGGTCCGCGATATTACTACTCGCGGGGCCTCAATTTTCTGCTGAACAACGCCTTCTCGATGAGGCTGCAAGACAACAAGAGCGGCTTTGTGATGTGCGGGCGCGAGGTGCTTGCCGACCTACTCGACTACCGGGGTGAGTATTACTACTGGCAGTCCTTCATCATGGTGGCGGCCCATCACAAGGGCTACACGTACAAGCAGATCGAGACGCTGTTCGAACAGCGCAAAGCGGGGACGTCGTTCCTGGCGAATCAGCCCGTCCTACCCACGCTGCGATCACTCGTTGACCTGGGACGCGCCTTTTATGAGTACCGGCTACGGCCCGCACGGACCTCGGATCTGCGTCCCCTGCTCGATGAGAAACGACCGCTGGACCGCACGCCACCACGACCGCTGTGGCAGCGTGCGTACCTGGATGCCTATTTGTCGACGTTTGGTGCCACCCACTGGATGATGACCAGAGATGTGAGCACCCATCTGCGCGATCTGTCGCAGAGCCAGTGGCTATCGCTGTCCGAGATGGAGGATCTGCAAGCACGGAAGCTGCGACGACTCGTTCAGCATGCCTACAAACACGTCCCCTATTATCGCGATCGGCTGAACCAGGCTGGGATTCGGCCAGAGGACATCGTCTCGCTGGCAGACCTGCACAAGCTGCCCTTCCTGACGAAGGCGGATGTGCGCAAGCACCTGCACTTTGACATCCTGTCGGACAATCACGACAAAAACGAAATCCTTCGCATCACGACGTCGGGGTCTACCGGAGAGCCGTTCGTCTGTTATGCCGACCGCAGGCAGCTTGAGTTCCGCTGGGCCGCCACGCTGCGCGCCCAGGAATGGACCGGCTATCGCTTCGGTGACCGCACGCTGCGCCTGTGGCACCAGACGCTTGGGATGAGCCGGACCCAGATCATCCGTGAGCACGCGGACGCAGCGTTTTCGCGACGGCGCTTTGTGCCAGCGTTCGAGATGAGCGAGCAAAACTTGTCCGATCTGATGGACGAGATCGAGGAGTTCCGGCCCATCCTGATGGATGGCTACGCCGAGTCGCTGAACTTTCTGGCCGGATATCTCAAGCGCTCCGGCCGCAAGCTGGCGTGGCGACCGCAGGGCATCATGTCCTCGGCACAGAGCTTGCCCGAAGAGTCCCGTCGCATCATTGAGGATGCCTTCGGCTGCAAGGTGTTCGATAAGTACGGCTCGCGGGAGTTTTCCGGTATCGCCTATGAATGCGAGGCCCATGCCGGTCATCACGTCGTCGCTGAAGGCTACATCGTTGAGATCCTCAAGGACGGACGCCCTGCCAAGCCTGGCGAGATTGGCGAGATCGTCATCACCGACCTAAACAACTACTGCTTGCCGTTTGTCCGCTACCGGATTGGTGACCTCGCGGAGGCGATGGACAACAGCCAGCCCTGCCCCTGTGGTCGTGGTTTGCCCCGCATCGGCAAGATTGAAGGCCGCGTCCAGTCCATCATCATCGGGGCCGAGGGTCAGTACGTACCGGGTACCTTCTTTGCACACCTACTGAAGGACTATGACCACGCCATCCGCCACTACCAAGTTGTTCAGGCGGAGCGCGGCGCGATCACGTTCAAGGTGGTCAAAGGGAGTCGCCACACCGCTTCCGCGATGGAGGAGGTGCTGCGAACGCTGCGTATGTTCCTGGGGGCGAGCATGCGGATCGATGTCGAGTATGTGGACGAAATCCCACTCATCCGCACCGGCAAACGACTGGCGGCGGTGTCTCGACTTGGCATCGATTTACAGAGTGGCAGCGAGGGCTCCGCTCTGGGAACCAAGCCGCAAACCTGACCGTAACGGGCCGCCCTGCCCAGGTGCTGCGTGGTCAGGCGTTACGTGCCGGTATTTCCCCGACCCTTCCAAGCCGGATCTTGCGTGGTCCCCTCTTTCGCAGTCTCTTTCTTCGGAGCAGCCTGCTTTGGATCTTTCTTCGTCGCAGGCTTGGCGGTCTCGGGGTCCGCAGCTCGAGCAAGCGGGGGGGCAACGATCGCAAGCGACAACGACAGAGACAGCACAGCAAACAACACAGTCTTCATGGTGAGCCTTTCTTTGATGGGTTCGGAAGGTAGCAGCTTGAAGCTACCAAGACGCTGACGGTCCGACAACCACGGGCATTCAGGCGACGATTGCGATACGGTACCTACATTCAGTCCTCTGCCCACCGGGCAGTAAGTCAGCGAGAAGTGTGAGAAACTAAAGTCCGTCGGACCGCAGGATGGACCCGGACGAAAAGCCCCTCACCGATGATTTCGGCAGCCATGAGACGCTGGCGGGAGACACTCGCTCGCTTCCTAAGCTGGATGAGTCGGACATTGAGTTCCCCGTCGAGCACTGGGACCGCTACGAGTTTGTATCGGTGCTCGGACAGGGCGGAATGGGTGTGGTCTTTAAGGCCCGTGATCGCCGTCTTGGTCGAGTAGTTGCCCTGAAGTTCATCCGGAGCAGCGATGCAGACATGGTCGCCCGCTTCCAACGGGAGGCCAGAGCCCAAGCGCGAATCGATCACCCTGCCATCTGCAAAGTCTTCGAGGTTGGCGAGGTCGACGGCAAGGCCTACATCGCGATGCAATTCGTGGATGGTCAGTCGCTCGAAGGAGCCTTTGCTCGGCTCCGATTACCCGAAAAAGTCCAATTGATCCGCGACGCCGCCGAAGCCATCCACGAAGCACACCGCCAAGGCATCATCCATCGCGACATCAAACCAGCCAACATCATGGTCGAGCAGGCTGCCGACGGGCGGCTGCGACCGGTTGTGATGGACTTTGGGATTGCTCGCGAGGGCACGCAGAACAGCGGGCTGACCGAGGCGGGGATGGTCATGGGTACGCCCAACTATATGTCCCCCGAGCAGGCCAGCGGGGCGATTGAGCAAATTGATCGTCGCAGTGATGTCTACAGCTTGGGGGCGACCCTGTATGAGCTGCTGACCGATCGACCGCCGCTCATCGGGGACGGCATCGTTGACGTGCTCTTCAAGGTGGTTCAGGTCGACCCCCCCCCACCGCGTCATCTGGTGCCATCCCTGCCGCTGGATCTGGAGACCATTACCCTTAAGTGTCTGGCCAAAGAGCAGAACCGTCGCTACGACAGTGCCAAAGCCCTGGCCGAGGATCTTCAGCACTATATTGACGGAGAGCCGATCGTCGCTCGCAAGGCGAGTCTGTGGTACCGAATTGGCAAGCAGGTCCGCAAGCACAAGTCGTTCTACGCGCTGGCGCTGGCCTCGCTGGTCTTCATTGGCGTGCTGGTGGTGGACCGGATTCGGTCCAGCCTCGCCAATGCACGCCAGGCTCGCATCGTGAAGGAGCAGATCGAACGGGCACGACTGCTTGGACAGGACGCCAAAGAGATCGAGTGGTTCATGCGGGCCATCTACGAATTGCCGCTGCATGACATCACGACCGAGCAGGACATCATCCGCTCCCGCATGAGCCAAATTGAGCGGCAAATCCCCACCCTGGGACGGGAAGGCGGGCAGCTTGCGCACTATGCG
>CALLYL010000013.1 GCA_937859535.1 uncultured Myxococcales bacterium | reverse complement strand
GCGCTGGCTCGCTCGGGTGTCTCTGCCGCCGAGATCGAGGATGTCGTGCTGGGTTGTGCCTTCCCCGAGGCTGAGCAAGGCATGAACATGGCGCGATTGGTATCGGTCGGCGCAGGTCTTCCCGTCGAAGTCCCGGCAATGACCGTCAACCGCTTTTGCTCCTCGGGTGTGCAGGCGGCTTCGATCGTCGCAGATCGCATTGCCACCGGTCAGATCGACTTCGGGATAGCTGGCGGTGTTGAGTCGATGTCGATGATCCCGATGACTGGCGCGAAGGAGTCGCTCAATCCCCGTCTCGTCGAGGAACAGTCGGCGCTGTTCACCCCAATGGGTGTTACCGCCGAAAACGTCGCCCGTCGCTTCCAGATTGGTCGCGCTGAGCAGGACGAGTTCGCCTATCAGAGCCACCAGAAGGCAATCCGCGCCCAGCAGGCCGGTTTTTTCGAGGGCGAGATCCTGGCGGTCGAGACGAACGTATTCGATGAGACAGGCAAGTCACGCAGCATCAAGATCGAGCGTGATGAGCTTCCTCGTGCGGATACGGATGTCGCGAAGCTTTCGGGTCTACGTCCGGCGTTCGATCCGACCGGTTCCGTGACGCCTGGAAACAGCTCGCCGTTGACCGATGGTGCCGCCGCGTTGGTGATGGCCGCTAAGGACAAGATCGGCGATCGCTCATTCCTGGGCTACTTTCGAGGTTTTGCCGTTGCTGGCGTTCCACCGGAGATCATGGGCATCGGCCCGGTTCCCGCCGTCCGCAAACTGCTCGCCAAGACAGGCCTCAAAGTCTCCGACATCGACGTGTGGGAACTGAACGAAGCCTTTGCCAGCCAGGCCATCTACTGCGCTCGCGAACTTGGCGTGCCTGCGGAGCGTCTCAATGTCAACGGTGGTGCCATCGCCATCGGTCATCCACTTGGTGCAACCGGCGCTCGCATGACGTTGACCGTACTGCGTGAGCTTGGCCGACGTGGCGGACGTTACGGCATCATCTCGATGTGCATCGGCGGTGGCATGGGCGCTGCCGCTCTCGTAGAGCGAGCCTAGTCGAGCTAGTCGTTCACCAGGACGTGGCGCTTGCGGACCAGTGAGTCGCCCGCCCGGCCTGCCCACTCGAACTGCGCACCTTGTTCGCTGCGGAAAGTTCGCTCGATCCGCCACGCGGCACCCGGGCACAGCCGTCGTTTGAGCAGCATCGTGCAGCTAGCTGCGCCAGCATAGTGATTGAACGCGGGCGTGCCGTCCGGATCGACATACTCAGTGCGTAGCATGTCATCGGCGCTGCACGAGAACTGAACCTCCAAACCGGTTCGTGGCCCTTCGGCCGACAGCACATAGCTGCCGGTGCGGTATTCCGCCCGAGTGAGAGGCAGATCGGTCCACTCTTTGAACGCGACCTCTTTGCCATCGAACCCATCCGGATACATCGACATCATCGTGAGCGGCAGCACCACGGGACCGCGTCTCAGGCGCACCGTCAGTGACTCAAACACCGCTTGGGGTTTCTGTGTCGGCTTCTCGTCTTCGCGATCGAAGGCATTACATCGCGCCCACGCCCAGCCGTACGCGTGCTTTTTACCCCACAGGTGGCTTTGGCCCCCTGGAGTCTGGTGAAGTTCATACCGTTCACCGTCGATCTCGATCGTTCCCGACACCGCGATGCTGTGATTTGGTGACAGCACGATCGTCTCGGCAATCCCCATCGGATTCGAGTACAGCGCTCGTGGCAGCAGCAGGTGTGGGCGGCTCTGCCCATCCCAGTGGAGATCCCAGCGGATATTGTGGCCATCGCCGCTTAGCGAGCCGCTCGCGTGACTGTGCCCCAGTTCGGAGCCAGAGATGCGGACGACGAATGGACGCTGCTGACTGTGCAGGTTTGCGATGTCACACCGACGATGGATGCCGAACGTTTTAGCGGGTGTTTTGCCATCGGAACGACAAAACCACAACTCGGCGTAGGGCGGGCCGTGTCCAGCCTCGGGTGACTCGAGCGTGTAACGAATCCAAAAGCCGGTCTTGCTCTCGCGATGGGCCAGCGTCAGAAACCAGACCTCATAGTGACCAGTCTGGCCGCGCCAAGCCATACGATTACAGTCTTGCGCGACGAGGGTTTGCAGCGGGGTGGGCCGAGGGGATGACATGATTGGTGAAACTACACCATTTTATGGCCAAGGTCGGTGTCGACGGCGTTCTTTTGTCTCGCAGCTCGGCGTGGCTGACGATGTGACGAGACGGGGGAGCGGCGGATAAGTTATGGTGGTTTGGCGATGTTGTCGACCCACAGCGGAGCCTCGCAGGAGGACCGTCGCTACGCTAGCTCGAGCAGACGAGTGTCGCTACGAGCGCTCGCTCGGTTGTCATGGCTGGTGACCGTGGTTGTCATCGTGGGCGCGATGTTCTTGTCGCTGCGGCTCGTCTCCCGACTGCGGTCGAACGAAGAGGCTCTGCAGTGTGAGCGGGGAGCAAGGGCAGCGCTGCTGGTGCGGCAACCGGGGCTTGAGGGCGATGGACTGGCGTTGGCAATTCGTGCGGCGGCTCCCAGCTTGCGACACGGTCGTCCGCTACCCACCGAGGCCAAAGAAGGCTTGATGGTCGCGCTGCGGGTCGCCGAAAACTCGCTACCGCTCCACGGACATGACGATGTGGTGTCGCAGGTTGCATTTTCTCCTGATGGAGCCACGGTGGCGACGGCAGCACATGATCTGACGGTGCGCCTTTGGGATGGTAAGACTGGACAGCCTCTGCGTCAGCTTGCCAAACACGGCGATCGAATCAGCGAACTACTGTTTGCCCAGCAAGGTCGTCTGTTGGTCACGACAAGTCACGACAAGTCGCTCCGTGTCTTCGAGGTTTCAAGTGGGCGGCTGGCTCACCTGTTGACGGGTCTTGATGCGATGCAGAGCGCAGCGGTCGCTCCCGATGGGCAACAGATTGCGGTGGGCTATCGCGACGGCAGCATCCATCTGTTTGATATTCTCGGCGGTCGGATCGTGCGGAACCTGGTCGGACACAGCGATGCAGTGCGGTCGATCGAGTATTCTCCCGACGGTAGACACCTGATCTCTGGTAGCAATGACAAGACGGCGCGAGTGTTCGAGACGGCCACCGGCAAGGTTGTCCATGTCATTGCGACGGCAGATCGCATTTCGTTTGTGCGCTTCGCGGTGGACGGACAGAAGATGGCGGTGGCTAGCTTCGACAAGACTGTCCGACTATGGAGCCTCAGCCTCGGCGAGATATTGAACCTACGTGGCCACGACGAGCAAGTGGTGCGGGTCGATTTCTCTGCCGACGGACGTTTTCTTGCCAGTGGCGACGCGAGCGGAACGATCATCCTGTGGGATGGACGGACTGGTGATTTGCTCCGTAAGCTCCGAGGTCACGACGAAACGGTGATCGACCTGCGCTTCACTCCCGACAGCGAACACCTGGTGTCGGTTGGGTCGGGGGATCGTGGTGTGCATTTGTGGCACGTGGCATCGGATCGCCCCGTCGCCATCTTGAGCGGACATCGTGGCGAGATTCGTCATCTGGACCTGACGGCGGACGGACTGCGAGCGCTGACGGGAAGCTACGATCGCACCGCCCGGGTTTGGAATCTGGAACGCGTGCTTCCGACGACCACTCTGGTTGGCCATCGGCGACGGATCTCTTCGTTGGAGTTCTTGAAGACCGACGGCACCCGATTGGTCAGTGCCAGCCTCGATCGAACGGCTCGGTTGTGGCGCTGGGATCCCAAGACCCTTCGCGGCGAGCTGATCGCTGAACTGCTCGGGCATTCCGGACCCTTGCACATGGCGCGTTTTTCCCCGGATGGTCGTCAGGTGGCGACGGCCAGTTCCGACAAGACCGTGCGCTTGTGGGATGGTGTAAGTGGTGCTCCGATTCGGACACTCAACGGTCACGTGCATACGGTCTTTGCCGTCGCCTACAGCAGTGATAGCAAGCGATTGTTTTCAGCCAGTCGTGACTCGTTTCGGATGTGGGATGCGCAAACGGGCAAGCTGCTCGAGACCGCTCTTGCGCATTCTGGGGCACCGATCTGGATGGCGGTGTCTCCCGATGGAAGATACCTGGTAAGCGCGGCCACCGATCGCAAAGTCATCGTCTGGGATGCCGCGAGCCTGCGTGCGCTTGGGTCGCTACCTGACACGCCCGATCCGGTGAACCAGCTCACGTTTTTACCATCCCATCGTGGTGGCTTGCTGGTCACCGCGTCAGATGATCGTACCGTCCGGCTGTGGGATGTGGAACATCGGCGGCCGGTCGCTCGCTTTCATGCCTTGCCGGATCGTCCCATGGCGGTGTCGGTGGGCAAAGGCGGAGAGCGACTATTGGTCGTTGGCAAAGATCGGATGGTGCGGGTCTGGGATATTTCGGCGGCACCGCACACCGACGCGATCCTACCCTTGGCCGAGCTGCCGGTGATTGCCGATGACATTGAGCACGGTGACTATGTTCCCGATGGCAGTGCGTTTGCAGTGGCTGGGGCCGATGGTCGCATCAAAGTCTATCGCGACACGTTTGGCTCAAGCCTGGAGTCGATGTTCCGGGATGCCTGTCAGCGCCTGCGCTACCAGCCGCAGTTCGCTGAGGTGCGGGATGTTTGTCGTTAGTGTTGTGTTTGCTGTGGCAAAAACTTGCTTATACGTCCTACTCTGTGCGTAATTGTCCTACATGGTGACTGTAGAAATCAGTGTAGACCGAGGTCCAGTCACCGCCGCAGAGAGGACTTTTGTATACTTGGCGTCGGTGTAGCCGTTGTCTGCCTGCGCAAGCCGGGCGGTTGATGGCAGATAGGTAAACAGTCTCGTGGCGAACGTCTTGGTCATGATCGAGTTTCTGGACAGCGAGCCGCTGTGCGCCTCGTTGGAAGCGCTGGGTCAGGCTCGCCGTCTGGGAAGTGCCGTCGGTATGACCGTCTACGCACTTTTGCCGATGCAGTCCGTTTCCCCTCAGATTCGCGAGCGACTCGGGCAGATCCTGGGGCACTTTGGTGCCGACGGGGTTGTTCTGCTGACCGCTGAATCGCCGGTGAATGAGCAGGAACTTCGGTTTGCGCCGTATGCGCGGGCGCTGCTACAAGCCTGCGAGGAGCTTCCGCCGAAGCTGTTTTTCATGGCAGATACCCCTGCTGCTCGAGACATTGCGCCTCGGTTGGCGGCGAGGATTGGTGGGATCTATCTAGCGTCGGGCGAGCCGGTCTGTGAGCATGGCGGTCTACAGTTGTTTGATGCTACGGGACAGCTCGTTTCGGCCTGCGATGATCCGCTGGCCGATGAGATGTTTGCTCCGACGATGGTTCCCGTGGTGATGACATTACCGGCGGGGCGATATGCTCTGTCGAGGGGAAGCACGGCGGTGCCGGTCCGATTCATGGCTCCGATCGATGGAGACTCGGGCTCTGAGCGCACGCCGGTGCCAGGTGGTGGCTTCACCGAAGAAG
>CALLYL010000012.1 GCA_937859535.1 uncultured Myxococcales bacterium | reverse complement strand
CGGTCTAGGAGTGCCGCGAAGACCGACTCCTGTTCCTCAAACGCGGCCATCGCCCCCGGCCAAAGTCTGCTCGCGAGGTAGTTGCCATTGCTGAGCGCTTGTGGAATGAGCTGCTGCACCAGATCCCACTGTCCGCCCTGGGCTGCGATCGACAGCAGGGTGTGAATCATCTGATTCTGATGGTACTGGTGCTGCGTCATGCTGTCGCGCACGCGCTGGAACATCGCATCGGCCTTCTGCTTCTGCCCCAGCCTCCACCACAGTGCAGCAAGTCCGCTGCCTGCTGCAAAGTTGTAATCGTCCTTCGCAACGTACAGCGACTCTGCGTACTGTAGGAGTTCCTTCGCAGAGTCTACTTTGTTGGCCACAAATCGATCGATACCGACGAAAGCTGCACCCTGTACTCGGTAAGAAGGAGACAGGAATGCGAGCCATGACTTCACACTGTCGTCGGATGCATCCTTAGCCCAATTCTGAAGGATTCCTTGTTCGATCAGATAGTCTGACCAGGTTCCTCCGCAGCGCTGAATTCCCTCCAGCGCCATCCTGCGAAGGTCGTCGTAGGTTCGTGGCGTAGGCGCGGATTCACTGGTCTTCGCCTTGCGCTGATTGGCCGCGTTGAACTTGTCGTCTTGGGGTGGCTTGGTCAGCGCCTTGCCTTTGCCGGGCTCGACGTAGTCATACAGTTCATCGCCATCCCCGACCTTGATGCCATCTAGGAGCGCGGCATGGGTCACCTCGATGGTGTAGACGACCTGAGGATTCTTGTCGCTGGTCCGCGTGACCGTGAAATAGTCCTTGGCCCGGTGTTTGATCTTGGCGTTCTTCACAGGCGAGCGCTTGACCGACTTCACATAGCGCGAGGCCATCGCGACATCATCTCCGGAGTCCTCGCTATCATCGGACGGAGATACCCAGTCGTACAACAGTTTCCAGGCAAACAGGCGGTCGGTTCCAAACTCTGAGACATCGGGATGGATGATCGACAGCTCGACCTTGATGATCGCGCCCTGCTTGGCGACAAAGCGCTCAAAGTACAGCGGACTAGCCATGGTCCGATCGTACTTGTACTCAAGGGAGCGTTGCAAGTTCGCAGCGCGTTAGCTTGCGCCCAGCCGCCCGTCCATCGGCAAATCCGCACCCTGAAGCGACTTCTACTTCGTCGCTTTCGGCTTGACCCCAAACACCGAGCGGAGCCGATTCACCGCTTGAGAATGGCCTTCTGCCTCGAACGACAGGTGCTCCGGAACCAGCCCTGCAAAGCGATAGCGTGCCGTCTCTGTACCGTTTACGAGCAGCCGGACTCCGTAGCGCGCACTGATCGGCATGTGCAAGGTCAAGTTCACCGCCAGGATGCCCTGGGGATTGAGGAATCCATCCAGCGGGTGCGTCGCAGCCGCACGCCGACCGACCACCAGACTCTGGAGATCGATTCCGAGCCGCACGGTGATCAAATCGACTCCTTTGGGAAAGGATAGATCTTTGTCGGATGCAAACAGGAAGGCCAGCGGCCCCCCCGCATCCAATTCATCCATGATACCGTCTCGATCAATATCCACATGCTCACAGCGCGGATCGTAGGCTAACAGTCGCTTATGATGCGCAAAGAATACTTCATTTGTACCGAGCGTACCCGCAAGCGTGAGGGTCTTGTGTTCTCCCTTGAGCGAAGCGTAGGACACCTGCAACTGGTAAGGCTCTGCGTATCCTGAAGGCCCAAGGGCGCGAAGTCGCGACAGCTCGGTAATCTGTTCATACCAGCCATAGTCCGCCTCGTTCCTGTTCGGCTTACACTGGCCCGGCGCAGGTGGGATTCCGGGCTGCGGCGCGGATACCTCAAAGAACTGTGGACCGGGGGTGGAAGGAGGTGTCGTGAGTCTCCAATATCGCGGTGCCGACAGCGCGCCACTCTTTTGATCAACCGATAGAACGTCCGACACCAGACTCGCAAAGGGATCGATCTCGGAGCGATGAAAGACATCCCGCTCGGTCTTGGCCACGGTCAGTCCAGAGCGCGCCGTCACTACGATCTCTGCATCGATGGCCGGGCCCACACCATCGCTCTTCACGCGCAGGCTGCGATGATCCGACTCTCGCCACTGTTTGGCGGAGACCTGCGGCGTAACCGTCAGTCGATTCCATGGAAACTCTGCCGTTTCCAGCACATCCACCACCGCCTCGACCGAGGACAGATAGGTGACCCGGCCATGAGACGCATTGCGGAGGCTGATCTTATGTTGCAGGGTACGGCGACTGGTCGGCTGTCCCTTGTCATCGCGATCAAAATAGAGCGAGGGAAATTCACTCGGGTGACCAAAGTAGTGCTTGGAAAACTCGGTCATGTAGTCGGCAAGGTACTCATCCTTCGGATACAGCGTGTCATCGCTAACGGTCAGGGGAATGTAGGCGGATGACGGGGTGACCGCCTCAATACGTTCCAACCGCAGACCGCGCTCGCTTCGCAGATAAGAAACAGACAGGCTGCCTAATAATGTCGGGATCAGCAGCAGAACATTGCGGTTTCTGCGACTTACGCGGACGGCTTCGCGCTGACTCATCGCCAACTGCTCTAGCTCCCGACGCGCTCCGATCAGCGACGCACGGATCGATACCAGATCGCTGACTGGCAACTGTCGACCAGACTGCTGCATCGTGGCCAGCGTCTGTTGCAGCTTCTGGCGCAGCCCCCGTAGTCGCTCACGCTGCGAGGACGCACTCTGTCGCTCCAGGTCATCGAGCGCTGCCAACGAAAACGCCGCCACCCGCCATTCCACCCGAATCAACGCTTGGCCAGGCTTTTCCTTCTCTGACACTTCTACCGACTCAAGCAATGTAAGAAGCTCATCCAGCTTGGTCATCAATCGCTGGACCAGCGATTCTGCGGACTCCTGTCCACTCCCTTGGAGGAGTGTAAGCAGCTCTTGCCAAGCCATCGTCAGCTACCTCTCTTGCGAGTTCCGAGCACCCGACATGTCGAAGGGCTCATCTTACCAGGTTGGCAGCTTCACGAAACCAGACAACCTTCGCGAAGCGTGACCATGTGATGATCGAAGGCGTAGCCGTCTCCACCCGCCGTGCCGCCCGTCCGCTACGGACTCCCCATCCCGTGAGCGACTTACCTGCCACTGCGCCGCTTGCCGATGCTCTCGTCATTTCCTACTGTGCGCGGCGTGCGGTGGCTTCGCGCTCTTCTTTGGTTTCTGCTAAGCGT
>CALLYL010000011.1 GCA_937859535.1 uncultured Myxococcales bacterium | reverse complement strand
CTCGGCGGCTTGAACATCGGAGAGCAGTATCGGCAGCGGGTTCATGGCGCGTAGGCTCTGTGGCTCGCGACTGTACACATTGTCAGCGCGGTCGGGTCGCGGTACTTAATGGCCATGAACGAGTCCATGAGCGAATCCGATCTCGAGCGAATGCGTCACTCGACGGCTCACCTTCTGGCGGCAGCGGTATCCGCGATTTGGCCCGAGGCGCGCTTCGGCGTCGGTCCTGCGGTCAAGTTTGGTTTCTATTACGACATTGAAGTGCCGGTCGCGATCGGTCCCAAAGAGCTAGAGCGCATCGAGCAAAAGATGCGTGAGCTGCGCTAAAAGAAGCTCCCGTTTGAGCGCGTCGAGCTGCCGATTGCCGACGCCATCGCCGAAATGGAGCGACGCGGCCAGCGCTACAAAGTCGAGCTACTGACCCTGCTGCGCGATAAGGGCTCGACGGCTGTTGCCAAAGAGACCGGCGATGACAGCGTGGTCGATAGCGCCGGTGCTGCAACCGTGTCGTTTTACAAGACCGGTGACTTTGTCGATCTGTGCCGAGGCCCGCACGTCTCCATCACGACCGAAATCGGAGCGTTCAAGCTCACCAACGTCGCCGGTGCCTACTGGCGCGGTGATGAGAGGAACCCGCAGCTCCAGCGCATCTATGGCCTCGCGTTCCCGACGGCAGAGGAGCTGGATCGTCACATCCAGATGCTCGAAGAGGCCAAGCGTCGCGATCATCGGCGGCTCGGGCAGGAGCTGGATCTGTTCACGTTCTCGGATCTGGTTGGGCCAGGACTGCCGCTGTTTACGCCTCGCGGTACCTTGCTGCGGCGGCTTCTCGAAGATTTTGTGCAGGGGCTGCAAGAGCCACTTGGTTACAAGCGGGTCCAGATTCCGCACATCACCAAGAACGACCTCTACAAGACCTCTGGTCACTGGGACAAGTTCCACGAAGACCTGTTCCACGTCCGAGGCAAGAGCGGCGAAGAGTTCTGCATCAAGCCGATGAACTGCCCGCATCACACCCAAATCTTCGCGTGCCGTCAGCGCTCCTATCGGGATCTGCCGATCCGGCTGTCCGAGGTAACCAGCGTCTATCGCGACGAGCTGCCCGGGGCGCTGCAAGGTCTGTCACGGGTCCGCATGATTACCCAGGACGACGCCCACGTCTTTTGCACGCCGGAACAAGTGCAGGACGAAGCGCTGCGCATCTACCAAATCATCGACGCGTTCTATCGCCCGTTTGGAATGCAGCTCTCGATTCGCTTGTCGCTGTGGGACGCCGAAAAACCGCAGAAGTATCTGGGCACCAAAGAGATGTGGGAAAGCGCGCAAGAGCAGCTCCGGTCGGTGCTACGTACCCGTGGTGTGTCCTGGATCGAGGAAGCGGGCGAGGCGGCGTTTTATGGTCCAAAGATCGACTTTACCGCCAAGGATGCGCTCGATCGGGCGTGGCAGCTTGCGACGATTCAGCTCGACTTCAACCTGCCCGAGCGGTTCGACCTCAAGTACATCGCCGAAGACGGGCAGCCGAAGCGTCCGGTGATGCTGCACCGTGCGGTCCTCGGTTCGGTCGAGCGCTTTATGTCGGTATTGATCGAGCACTACGCGGGCGCGTTCCCCACCTGGCTCGCGCCGCTGCAAGCGGTGGTGGTGCCGATCGCCGATCGTCACAACGCCTACGCGCAGTCGATCGTCGAAAAGCTCGGGGCGGTGCAGCTTCGCAACGGCCTGGGCAGCGGCATCCGTGCCGAGCTTGATGACTCGCGCGAGTCGATGCAAAAGAAGATCCGCAACGCCCAGCTCCAGAAAATTCCATACATGCTGGTCGTTGGCGATCGCGAGCAAGAACAGGGTGCGGCAGCGGTGCGGTTGCGCTCCGGCGTCGACCTGAAGGCACTGCCCCTGTCCGACATCATCGCCCGCATCAGCACCGAGATCGAGACCCGCGCCGACCTCCCGTCCTAGCGGTTGCGTCGACAGCCAATTGGGCCGTTTGGCAGCAGGGACAGAGTTGGTACGATGACGCTGTGCCCCCAGGCCGCTTCTGTTGATGCCCCTACTCCGGCTAGCGCCATACGAAGCCTCACTGTTGGTCACGCTAGCATGTCTGGTCTTGACGTGGCGGCGACGGCAGTTTCCGGGTGCACGATTTCTGGCCGGTGCGCTCGCCAGCCAGTCGATTTACCTCGCCGGATACATCGGTGAGTTACTAGCCCAAAGCCTCTCCGCCAAGATTTTCTGGGACAACTTTCAGTGGCTGCCCAGCCTAAGCTCCCTGCTGCTGCTCGCACTGTTTGTCCGTGATTACACCCGCCTAAAGCCGCTGCCAGTGTGGTTGGTCTTTCAGCTTTCGATTGTGCCCATCGCGATGGCGGTGCTGGCATTCACCAACCCATGGCATCACTACGTCGCCACCGGCCACCGCATCATCCCCGGCTGGCCCACCCCGGCACTGCACTACGAGTTTGGCCAGGCTGCCTGGCTGATGATGCCGTACATGGTGGGACTGGTCGGGCTGTCGATCGGGACCATGGCCGTCTATGGGTTTACGCAGCACGGTGTGTTTCGTCGACAAGCCGGAGTCATCCTGATTGGTCTGGCGATCCCCACGGTGTCGGTGTTCACGGCGCTGTTTGATATCCGGATCGCCGGCTATCGGGACTTTGCCCCAGTGACTTCCGCAATCGGCATCAGCTGCATTTTGTGGGCGCTGCTCCGGTACCAAGCACTGCGTCTGGTCCCGATGGCGCGCGAGTTGGTCTTCGAGCACATCCAAGTCGGCGTGCTGGTGCTCGACGAATTCCACCTGATCATCGACAGCAACGCGGCGGCAGCCGATCTGTTTGGCACGACACGGGCCGCGCTGCTCGGTCAACCGATTGCCTCACGGATCGGTTGCTGGCCCTCGGTGGTGGCAGCGCTCAAACTCAAGCGGGTGGATCGACTCGAGGAGCGGCATCCTGACCAAAGTACGGTTCGCTGGGTTCAGATCGATATCCAGCCGGTCGCCGATGCGATGCAGTCGGGACACTTGCTCCTGCTGCGCGATATCACCGAGCAGAAGCGCGCCGCCGAGGAGGTATTACTCTCTCGTGAGGCAGCGTTAGCCGCCAGTCAGGCCAAGAGTCGCTTTGTCGCCACCCTCAGCCACGAGATACGCACCCCGCTGTCGTCCGTGATGGGCATCTCGCGACTCCTTGCCGACAGCAAGTTGGAGCCGATGCAGCATGACCTACTGCGCAAGCTCGACGGGGCCACCCGGCATGTGCTGGAGCTGCTCAATCACACGCTCGATTTTTCTAAGCTCGAGGCCGGACGGTTGCAACTCGTCCCCGTAGCGTTCGACCTTGGCTCGCTGCTCACCTCCATCGCCGAGCTCTTCTCACTGAGCGCAGCCGACAAAGGGCTCACGTTTTCGCTGTTCGTCGCTCCCGAAGTGCCCCACAAGCTGTACGCCGATGGTCTTCGGCTGAAACAGATCTTGGTCAACCTGGTCGGCAACGCGATCAAGTTCACCGATCAGGGTCGAGTCGCGCTCCGAGTCGAGTGTCCCAAGCGGTCGCCCGCCGAGGCAGTGATCGAATTCCTGGTCGAAGACTCCGGCATCGGACTCGATGAGGCCGAGCAAGCGTCGCTGTTTCAGCCGTTTTCCCAGGCCGATATGACCATCTCGGCACGCTTTGGCGGAACCGGCCTGGGACTTGCAATCAGCCACCAGCTCGCCCAGCTTCTCGGTGGAGAGCTGTCCTGCCAAAGCAAAAAAGGCGTCGGTAGCACGTTCCACTTGCGCGTTACAATGCAAGTCAGTGACGAGCTGAACGCAACCCACCACGGCACAACCCCTCCGAGCCCACTCATGCCAGAACCTCCCCGTAGCGAGCTCCCCCAACCACAAGCCGGTTCATCCCCCGATCCGGGTGCCGATGGCGCACGTTACCGCGTCCTTCTTGCCGAGGACAACCAGCTTAATCAGATCATCACCCAGAAGATGCTGCGCCGCATTGGCTACGAGTGCGATGTTGCCAGCACCGGCCACGACGCCATCCAGCAGATGATCAGCCATCCTCCCGACTACTACGTTGTGGTCCTGATGGACTTACAGATGCCTGAGATGGATGGCAAAGCCGCCGTGTTGCAGATTCGCTCCGACGGCCGCTTTGAACACGTACCGATCATCGCGCTGACCGGCGAGTCGATGGATGAGGTCATCCTCGATGTGCTGTCTTGCGGCATGGACGACGTCATGCACAAGCCCGTCGACTTAAAGACCTTGAGTGCGATCCTGCAGCGCTGGGTCCACGCCAAGCGCGCCACGAGCAACGAGCCGTCCCCACAAACGCCATCCCCAAAGACAACCTAGCGACGCGGCGCTCTTTCCTCGATCTTGCGACGGTGGGGAACGATGCTGCGATGGATCCGCTCGGAGCATGATTTCCCGATGAATGATTCCGATCTCGTGTGCGGCGTGGAGTCCTGCACAGATCTCGATCACGATCGGGAGGGCTCGGTTCACTGGTAGCGCGTGGGGGCTACCTTGCTCGACGCCCAGGATCTGAGACAGCGGCGACCCATCGATCAGTTCCATGGTCAGGAACTTTTCGCCCAAGTGTTCGCCGATGTCGTACATCCGCGAGCCGTTCGCGAAAAGCGCAGTGAGTTCAGACAC
>CALLYL010000010.1 GCA_937859535.1 uncultured Myxococcales bacterium | reverse complement strand
AGGGATGGCTCCCCCTCAAGGCGCGGCGATTTACCGTGGAGAACATCTATGGACTGCTCGCCCGCACAAGCGCAGCGAAACTGCTCACTCCGAGGCGATACTTGCAGATGATGCAGACGAAGATGGAGCGGGCACATGAAAAGGAGTCTCCGGGGGAGCCGTTCGAGAAACCTCCGCTGCCGACGCTGGCGAAGATGCTGGAGGAAGCGGGGTACAAGACACCAAGGGGGAAGGACCACTGGTGGCCCGCGCAGGTGCAGCAGGTGTTGGAGGGGCGATTTGATGGGTACTATGGGACGCAGACTGTCGAGGCTGGCACGTTCGGCTGAGGTGCTACATGATGGCGGCAGTCATCATGGTCGCTCACCTGACGTGCTCGGAGGTGCTGGCCACCAGTTGCCACTCGGAAGGGGTTCCAGCAGAGGCTTAAAGCTGGTTCCAAATAGACCTACATATCGGCTATGCATGCCCACAAACACCGAAGCGAGCACGCCCTCGATGGGATCGCCCTTCCGGTAGCCCTGAGCGCATCGCGATCGAGGGTGTCCCCATCGAACAGTGTGATCTCATCTCTCCCTCGCGCGCTTCTCATCGAGTTGGCCGGTAACCCCCTGGTAGCAGCCGGTACAGACCCCTGTGCAGAGAGGGACAAACAGTTGACCTACGAGGGAGGTGAAGCCGCTCGGGCTACCGCTGGTTTTGCTGAAATGCGGAAAGGCGGGCTTGCGCGTTCTTGCGCAGATTGACGTAAAACAACTGGTAGTCGATGGGATGGTAGTTGCCGGGCCCCATCGCCAGATCGAGCAGGCGGCTCATGAAGTCGCGCGGTGGTCGACCTTGCAGGCTGGTGATCAGCGTGCCGTGCTGGCAGCGAGCGCTTGCAAAGCCCGGCAGCACCGCCGGCTCCTTGGCATCAAAGAACAGCGCGCCAATATTGGCGCTGGCCGGCACTTCGGCTTCGTCCGCGAGAAAGCTCAGCGGATTCACGCAGACGATGGCGCTTGCTGCGATCTGTGGGCTTGGATGGTGGCGGCGAAACTCGAAGTCTCCCGGCACGAACTGCGGGCCGCGTGCGTTCCACGACACCACGCAGCCGGTCTGATCGGGTTTCGCACAGACCGGCGTATCTGGAGACAGTCCAGCGATAGGAATCGGCAGACCGATGAGATATGCCGCGATTAGCTTTTTACGCAGCGGCTGGTTCGCGATCTCTTCACGCAGCAGCCGCTCAGCTAGCAGCGTTCCTTGACTATGCGCAGCTAGAAAAAAGGGTCTATCGCGATGATGATGCGCCACGAAATAGCGAAACGCCGTCACGACATCGCCATACGCAGTATCAAACGCGTGATCGCTTTCGTCGGAAGGCTGCGTAAATCCAGTTAAATTGGCTTGCCGATAGCGCGGAGCATAGATGGCACAGCACGTATTCCACACACTGGCCTGCAAGCGCGTCGCAACGCGATCTGTGGCGGCATTAAGCTTGGCATCATCGATAGGCCCGTTCCACTTGCTGCCGATGTAGGTCGTCGGATGCACGTAGAAAACATCGGCTGGCGCGGTGCGTTGATCGATGCCGGGCAGCACTGGGACCGTCACGTCGGCGGCATCCTCGCGATCGGGCAGCGAGCTCCATGCCGCGGGGCTTGCATAGTCAGGTGCCACCGGCAGGGCCTTGGCATCGAACGGAGCCTCCGGCCGCGTCATTGTCCGCACGATCGAATTGAAGAACATCGCCACAAACGCCACCACGGCGACTATTCCGACGAGAACATAACCCACGATCCGCCCGGCACGTTGTTTCACCATAGAAATATCTCTATCACCTAAACGCGCAGTGAGGGCAGTGCATGGCCCGGCACCGCTGTAAGCGCTCAGTCAGGGCCGTTAGTGCTGATTCTTCGGTAGCTTCTTCTGGAATAGGAAGAGTCCACGAGGGCGCGTCTCGGAGCCGGTGAAGGAGAACATGCCGAGACTTTCCCAGCCGAACTTGGCGAGGCAACGGATCACGCTCTTGGGTTCGTAGCGACGAGCCTGGATCATGCAAAACTCCTTGGTCCGCTTGCCCGGTAGGCCCACCGTGGCGATGAACTGGAGTCCGTAACTGCCTGCGATGGGACGATCGGTGTCGATGCGATACGAGAAGCTGACACTTTGCGCGTCTTGACAGTAGCGCTGGATGGGACCGCCGAGGAATCGCTGATGTAGCTCGCCCACGGGCTTTTGTAGCACTGGGTCTTTGCGGCGAATCTCGTCCGCATCCGCGACCGTCGTGTACCCAAAGTCGAGATCAAACAAGAGCATGTCGCCGAGTGCCGCGCCGGAGAATGCGTTTTGAAACAACAGCGGCTCGTGATCGAGGTTTGCGACCGTATTGCCCAGCATCGTGTAAATCCGACGACGGTGTGAGCGGGCGGGCGCGTAGTGAAGCTGGGCGTATCGGGGCAGGTGATGGAAGTTGCCTTGAATCCCGCAGACGAAAACCCCAGGGTGGTCGTTGAAGGTATCGACGGCGTGCTTGAACGCTCGACTCAGGAGTGGCTGGCTGATGTCCAGCAAGTAAAAGCGGATACTCGGCTCATCGTACTCTCGCAGGATGTGCTGAACGAGTCGCACCTCGCTCTTGCCATCGCCGGGCCCGAGTGCAATCAGATCCAGCCCGACCGGACCCAGCACTTCGCGAAGCTTCTTGGCGAGCGTCTGACCGGGGAACCCCTCTCGATAGCTCGTCACGTAGCCGGGCGCATTGCAGACCTGAATCCAGTCGAGCGCGCTCTTGTGATCGAGGTACACATAGGTCTGCTCGACAGAGCCGCCGCTGCCGTTCATGAGCTGGGCCAAGTCGTCGATCATTGATACCGAGTCAAAACCCGGCGAAACGTACCAGTTCGGCGCGTGCCGGTAGCTCGACTCGCGGACGGCAGGCAAGGCCGTGACCTCAGTGGGGACAAGTTTCAAGTCAGGAACCGAGCACAGCGCGAGCACCGCTTTGCGTGCTGGGGGCTTTCGTCCCTGTTCCAGCTTGCACACGTAGCTGAGCGACAGACCGGCGAAGTCCGCAACTTGCTCCTGGGTCAGACCGGCATCCACTCGATGCTGCCGTAGCACTTCGCCAAACTGCTGCAAGCCGCTGGACTCGCCCTCCGGCGCAAAGTGGACATGAAGGAGTTGCAAGACCTGCGTCTGCATCTTGACGAGCCGTTCCAGCTCGCGCCGCTTGGTGTCGTCGGAGCCCGGCGATAGCGTGCTGAGCGCATGGAGACCTTGCCGAAGGTGAAACATCGCAGCTCGGTACGGTGAAGACGCGAGCGCATCATCCCCATCATCGAGCAGTACCGACGGAAACTCAGACGAGACAGCGGCTTGTACTTCCATGGCATAGCTCCGAGGCAGAAGAAAACAGACTCATCAGTGGCACTAAAAAGTGCCATCTAGGTGCGTGTGCTTTTGAACACGGCCCCACGGAGACTGCAAGGGCAATTCAGGGGTAATTCGAG
>CALLYL010000009.1 GCA_937859535.1 uncultured Myxococcales bacterium | reverse complement strand
CCTTCTGCCCGATCAATTCCAGCGATTTTCGACGCTGCTGCGGCAGCGAAGGGAGTCCGCGCACCTGTCAGGAATCGAGCTAAGCAAGCGAGCGGGACTCTCTCTTCGGACGATCAAGAACATCGAAAGTGGCCAGGTGTCGCCGTCGCGGGAAACGGTGCTACGGCTGTTAGATGTCGAAGAACTGGCGCTGACTTGGAAGGATGTACTCGACGATCCCGTCCAGCCAACCAGTAACGCATCAGCGTTGGACACCAACTACAACTGCTACATTCCGCCCGGTTACGAACCGCTACGGATGTTTCAGCAGCACGTCCGAATGCTGAACGGACCCGGAGGTCACATCGAACAGACCAACGCCTATCTGGAACATCGCAGCGCGCTGGCCTATGTCTCGATGTGCAATGATGTCGAGTATGTGACGGCGTACCGTGCCAAGTACCCGCTTGATGTCCTTGCTCGTTGGATCATGACAGAAGGGGGTCACAGTCCGCTGAAGGTCATTGCCCTCGGTGCGGGCGATGGATATCTGGAGGTGCGGTTGGTTCAGCACCTTCTGTCGATGCGCACCAAGCCAGATATCGAACTATTGCTCTTCGACATCAGCCAGCCACTGCTGACGACGGCCTACCAGCACGCGATCGACACGTTCGGTGAGCAGTCTGCCGTCCACACACTCTTGGTCCACGGTAACTTCCACGACCTTGGGCATTATCCCCAGGTCAGCTACACCCCTGCCAAAGGCCGTCGACGGCGTCTCTACACCATGCTCGGCTATACGCTCGCGAACCTGGATAGCGAGCCGCGATTTTTCGAGCACAGCCTCGCGCACTGCCAGGCTGGAGACATGCTGCTCCTCGACTTCCAGCAGCGCCCGTCGCCCGTAGGAGCTAGCGATGGTGAGACGCGCCGGCAAGACCCGGCGTTTCATCATCCCGTTAAGAATGCGCTTGCCGATTGGCTGGGCGCGCCGCTGCGTGCTCACTGTCGGGACTACATGTCACACGAGTTCTCGCTCCAGCTCGTGACCCAGTGCCTCATCCCCGGCAGCTACGCGCTAGACGCGGTCGCCACCGTGCACACGCGCAGCAACGCCGAGCGACGCTTCTCGATGTTCCGGTTCAAACGCTATGACGAAGCCCTACTCACCGAAAGCCTCGCCCGATTCGGATGGGAGAAGCTGCTATCCCTTCCGGTCGGAGAGTCGGATCGAGCGCCGGTGGCGATGCTGCTGGTGAAGCGGTAGCAGAAAAGAGGACTGAGGCGGCACTGAGTCGATGCCGACGTGAGTAGAGCGCAATCGTGTTGACCCCGACCAGTGGGCGGGAGCAAACTACAATGCGGCATGAGTGTGCTCACCGAAGGTCAGCGACTGGGTGCGTATCGAATCGTCCGGCTTCTCGGAGAGGGGGGCATGGGTGCGGTGTACGAAGCGCGCCAAGAGCCGCTGGACCGTCGGGTGGCGCTGAAGACACTGCACGCGGACCATGCCAAGAGCAAAGAGTTCATCGCACGGTTTTTCAATGAAGCGAAGGTGCTGAGTCGGCTGGAACATCCGAGCTTGGTGCAAGTGTCGGACTTCGGACACGCAGCGGACGGCACGGCGTATCTGGTGATGGAGTATCTGCGGGGGCAGAGCCTGGGCGGGCGGATTCGTGATCTGTCCG
>CALLYL010000008.1 GCA_937859535.1 uncultured Myxococcales bacterium | reverse complement strand
CGATGAGCAAAAGGAAAGGAAAAGAGAAAAAGATGCGTAGAGACAGAACGGTCAGAGCGTCAGCACCGTGACGATACGCCAACTTGGCCAAGATCGCTTTGGTGGACAGACTCACTCCACTCAGTAGAACCAGCGTCGCACCTTGTAGCCGTTCTTTGGTCAAGCGAGGCTACTCATCCAATCGGGCCACAACGAGTCGCAAGCCAGCATCCATCTCATTCTGGGCCCGCAGCTTACCAAACTGGGCATCCCATTGTCCTTGTTTCAGATCGGCACGGAGCTGCGCGATTCCTTGCACCAGCTCCAGCGGATTGAGCAGTTGGAAGGCGGACATGGAACCCCGCACCGCAGGGTCCAGATAGACCTCCGGTCGTGCCCAAAAGGCATCGATGAATCCATCGGTACAGTCGCGTGGAATCAGCAACGGCACACAGGTTACAGCACCGAGCGCACTTTCAAAGAAGCTCAAGTCCGGCATTCTTCGACGGTGGGCTGCTGCAATTCCTGGAAAGTAGACGTTGGTGATCCAGCGGTCGGGAAACATTCCGGTTCCAGGTAGATAGGTCATGATGACCACCCTTCGCCTGGCCACTCGCCGTAGTTCACGCAGGCCGCGCGGCACATCCAGCCAGTGATGGACCGTCATAAATGCAGTGATCGCATCGACAGACTGATCAATGAACGGCAGTCGCTCGGCCTCTCCTTGTACCGCTGGTGCCGCTTCGGGGGGGCGCTGACGAATCATCGTCTCTGACGGCTCGAGCGCCACGACCTTGCGATCGGGAGACTCGTAGGAACCCGTTCCGGCTCCGACATTCAGTACGGTGATGCAGTCCGCCAGAGCCTCTTCAATCTTGGCGATGAAGCGTGGGTCTGCTCGCCGCTTTCGCTGATAGTCTCTTCCGATGCGATCGTAGCGTGCCATGCCTCGTTCCTTGGGGGGACGCTCCGCAAGACGGAGTCGCTGAAAAGGCGTATTCAATGGTTCTAATATTGGGTCACAGGCCGGTGCGGAGGTACCTGGTATTGATCGGGAAGTTGGTCCACTCCACAGCGTAAGGATTCAAGCCAGTCTAGGAGTCGATTCACCATCGCTTTGCCATAAAACAGAGCCCCATGCTGTGGCGCGATAATCTCAATATCCAGTGACCGAACCAATCGTGCCCAGGTCCGTATAGCGATCGCAGAGGCCATGTAGCGTTCATGAAATCCAACCATGAACGCTACATGATCATCGAAGTCTTCGACTCGTCGATATTCACATCCCAGCGACGCACCAATGTCTCCGGTGTACAAAATTTTCGAGAGGGGATCGTAGACGTGAAAGTTACCTGGAGAGTGAAGGAAGTGAGCCGGTAAAATGGCTAGCTCGCAGCCGTTGAGATCGATCCACATGCCTTCATCAGGAATTGATCGCAGCCGGTGCTGAAGATCCTCTGCAATATCTGTGTGAGGAACGAAACGCAGCCAGAGCTGAGAGATGTACGCATCCGCGCTGGTTTCCCGCAGCCAGTCATTGGTTCCCGACACGATATCCGGGTCTTGATGAGACAGAAACACGTACTTTACTTCGGCACCTGCCGACACCAGCGTCGAGTCGGCCAGCACCCGGTTAAACACGGTCTGTCCACCAGGATCGAGGATCATCGACCACTTACCGTGAACAATCAGATGATGATTCGTTTGCACGGCCAGACCATCCGTAGACACATCGTGCAGCAGGATGTTGCTGTGTAGGCCGTTACGAAACAGGAAGATTTCTGACATCACTTCATACTCCAGACAGCGCTAGGCGTCCTGGTCGGTTAGCGCTTAGAAACTCTCGGGGAGAGGAAGCGCAACCGCCCAGCAAGATGCCTGATGACCGTTTCCACGAGTCGCTTGGAATCCCTTGACTTCGGAACATACCCATCGGCACCGCATCGCTGCGCCAGGTCATGTAAATCTGCCTCCGGCATCGAAGAGTGGAGGAGAATTACTACGCTTCGTGCATAGCTAGCCGAGCGCACCAGTTGACATACCTTGTCACCAGTTATCGAAGGCATGTTTACGTCGACAATCACCAAATCTGGTTGTTGACGGATGACCTCACGTGTGATTCCAAGGGGTGAGTCAAATGTCGACACACTGTATCCTTCGCTCTCTAGTAGGTTCCGTGCGTACGCTAGAAAGGTCGGACTGTCATCCAGCACAAATATTTTGGCGCGTTGACCAGGAGACGGATCAGGGGTCATGCAGTACCACACACCGATCTTGATACGGAACAGCAGCAGGGTAACATGGCATCGGCTACAAAAGGAATCCTCAAGGAGCTAGAAAAAAGGGGTCTTTGAAATGGATGTGTCCTCATGTGAGAAGATCACTGCGGCATCTACCTTGACACACCAGAGAGTGCTCTGCACGAACCATCTGGTTTGTGAACAGAACTATGCTTAGTGCCTAATATAGTTTCATTTTTCCTGAGGAGCGTCGCTGGGGTGCTCACCCAGGTGCGGCCACTGAATAAGTAGATCTTTAGATGCATGATAAGGAGCTTCTGATGTATATATTATTGCAGAGGCATTCTGCACTTCGGAGTGTACCTGTCCATGGGGGATGTTCAGAAGTCCGAGCTGTCAATGGAGGAGCTGCTCATCTTCGAGCAGTCCGGGCAACAGTACGCCGTGCGATCGGTCATTGTCCGAGAGGTGCTGCGCGCCTTCAGTGCGGTTCCCCTCCCCAATGCACCGCCGATTGTCGAGGGTATCCTCAACGTGCGGGGCGAGATCATTCCGCTGCTGGACATGCGCAGGCGCTTTGGCCTTCCGGCACGGCCACTATCGGTCACTGATCACTTTGTGATCGCTTGGGAAGGTTCCCGGTGGGTGGCGCTGCGCGTGGATCGGGTTCTCAATTTCGAGCGGTTGCCGGTGTACCAATCTCGTGAATCCGGGAAGTACTTCAGCAGTTCCGACCTGGTAGCGGCTGTTGCCAACGGACCAGACGGAATGGTGCTCATCCACGACCTGGGACGATTCCTTGCCAGTGCAGAGCGCGATGCAATTGCCAGCGCACTCAGCGATGCGGCAACGGCGGGAGGAAAGACACGATGAGGACTCCCGTGATCAACAAGCGCTGGCAGAGTCTTCTCGATCGACTGGCCAAGGCCGCCACCGCCATGGAGGAGACGCTCGGACACTCCGACGTACGTACGCGACAGATTCTGGACGAGCGTGCCAAGTTGATGGCGCTGGCTGTAGCGCGGTCACGCAGCGAAGAGCTGAACCTTGAGGTCTTAACGTTCAACCTTGGCAGTCAGCGATGTGGGATTCCCACTCGCTTTGTGTTCGAGATGCTCGCACTTCCCACAGTGACCCCGCTGCCTGGCGTGGCGCCTCACGTACTCGGAGCGTGCAGTGTCAGAGGACAAATTCTGCTGGTGATGGACCTGGCACTGCTGTTTGGCTTTCCCTCCTCGAAGCAAGACGATGCCGCCATCCATCCACAGCTGCTGATTGTGGGGGCAGAACGTCCAGAATTGGGAGTGGTCTGCCAAGGCTTTGGGCAAACCGCACGGCTGGCGAAGTCGACGATTTCAAACTCTGCGGAGCTGTCTGTTCCACCGCTTGGCCGCTGTGCAGCAGGGGTGACGGTCGATGGACTGCTACTACTGGATGGAAGAGAACTCCTGAAAGATTCCCGATTGTACGTGAATCAGTCGGGGTAGGAGATACGGACATGGTCGATGCGAGATCATCGCTCTCTAGCACCAGGATTCAGGTGTTCTACCTGCTCCTCCTCATCATCTTTGGGGCACCGGCGTTTGTGATTGCCAAGAGTCTGTCTCTTGATGACGAAATCTCCTCAGCAGCGCCGAACTTCACAGTACGAATGTTTACCTATGGTCCACCGCTTCTGGCCACCGGGGCCGCAATCGTCGCCTTCCTACTGCTTCAGCGCTTCTTTGATCACTTGCAGCGGTTGACCGACGCGCTCACCCGGCGCTCGCTGCATGAGGTGGAGGAGATGTCACTGACAGGTAGCGGTGGGACAGAGTGTGAGTTGTTGGCCGCTGCGCTGCGACTGCACCGTGCCAACAGCGTCTCGATGTTTCGTCGCTGTGGTGAACTGCAAGAGCAGATCCTATCGGTCAGGGATAGCTGCGCAAGCATCTTCCGTACCCACGCTGAGCATACGCGCAGGATCCTGGATCGCTCCATTGATCTGTTGCCCTGGGTCGGTCCGGGGAGCTCGACTGCACCGCGTGCACTGGATGAGCTGCGCCAATCGGTAGACGATGCGCTACAGCGAACCCGTAGTACTGGGGAAAAGATCGGGCGCTTCCGTGAACTCTCCACCAAAGGCCATGGCGCGACGGAGTCGGCCCATCGACAGCTCCTGGTACTGCGACATAAGAGTGGCACCCTGTCGACCGCGATCCAGGAGTTGCTAGATCGCTCGCAGACTGTGGGGCAGATCGCAGCATCCGTGAAACTACTGGCCAGCGAGATCGACCACGTAGCCCTGAACGCGACGATTGAAGCTGCGCGAGCCGGTGATGTTGGACGTGGCTTTTCGATCGTAGCTGCGGAAGTACGCTCGCTGGCGGATCAGTCGAAGGGGTCCGCGCAGCAGATGCGTCAGGTGCTGGAAGAGATTCAGAAGTCGAGTCGAACCACGCTGGCTTCTGCGATGGACAGTGAGCACAACGTCGATGTCTTGGTCGAAGCGACCAGGCAAACGGAGAGTCTACTTTTGGGATTGCAGAGCGAGGCGGAAGAGGCAGCAGAGACCTGCACACAAATTCTATCCGTGGTGTCGGGACAGACTCAGTCGCTTCTTCATGTCAGAGACTCGGTGAACCAGCTGCAGCTTGGAGGAGAAGAGCTGATGAAGCTGACCACTCAGAAGGAAGAGATTCGTCGCCTACTTGAAGCCGCAGAGACCTCGCTCAACAGCGCACTGGCAAGTAATGAACCGGACCGCTCACAAGGAGCACACCGATGACCATCAACAATATGTCTAGGTACCGCAGGCTAGGACCGCTTCTCATCACGAGCTGTCTTGTGCTGCTAGTGTCATCCTGTATCAAAAAGGGAGAGTCCGGTAGTGATGGTCCGATCAAGGTCGGAGTACTGCACGCACAAACCGGGACAATGGCGTTCAGCGCCAAGCCCGTTGCCGATGCCACGCTGATGGCGATTGAGGAGATCAATCAGCAGGGAGGACTCCTTGGCAAGACCATTCAGCCGATCTTGGTCGACGGGCGATCCGACCCGGCCACCTTTGCACGTGAAGCAGAGCGTCTGATCACTGAAGAACGAGTCAAGGTGATCTTCGGACTCCTAAACTCCGCTAGTCGCAAGACCAGCAAGCCCGTGTTCGAGCGTCACAATCACCTGCTGTTCTATCCGCTGACCTACGAAGGCCTTGAGCAGTCCCCCAACATCATCTACACGGGTGCTGCCCCGAACCAGCAAGTGATTCCGGCAGTAAAATGGTGCTTTGATAACTTGGGAAAACGCTTCTTCTTGGTGGGCTCTGATCTGGTGCATTCGCATGCAGTCAACGCGATGATTCAGGATCAGGTCGCCGCGCTCAAAGGCGAGGTGGTTGGGGAAGATTACATTCTGTGGGGCAGCAAAGAGGCCAAGGCTACGGTAGCCAAGATTGTCGCCGCCAAGCCAACCGTGATCCTCAACAGCATCACCGGTGATAGTAACCTGGCCTTCTTTCGGGAGCTGCGGCGGGCCGGTATCACCCCGGACAAGATTCCGACGATGTCGTTTACCATTGCAGAGCGCGAGCTGCGCAACTTGTCGGTCAAGGAAATGGTCGGTGACTATGCCGCGTGGAATTATTTCCAAAGTCAGCCCAATCCAGAAAACCGAGAGTTCCTCAAGCGCTACAAGGCACGATTTGGTCCAGACGCTGTGACAGATGATCCGATTGAGTCTGCCTACTTCGGCGTGTATCTGTGGGCTGCCGCAGTGAAGGCGGCCAATTCCTTTTCTGTAGATCTAGTACGCGGAGCACTTCCAACCAGAGCTATAGCGCCCCAGAGGGACAAGTGTACATCGACGCAGAGAACAATCATGTCTGGCGCACGGCTCGAATTGGGAAGATCGATAGCGAGGGAGACTTTGATGTGGTGTGGGACTCGCAGCGGCCACTACGGCCAGTCCCGTACCCCATCTACCGGACCAAAGCGGACTGGGAGAAGCTCCTGAACGATCTGTTCATTGGATGGAAGCATCAGTGGGTGAATCCGAACAGGCAGAATGTCGAATCGCCGTAGGAGTAAGCCATGCAGTCTTCATCATTGCGTCAGTTCATTGGTAGCCTCAGAAAGCCGCGACTCGCGACCCGCTTGCTCGGTTGGTTTCTGCTCCTGACCACCGTCCCGATGGCGCTCATCATGTATGTGACCTATGAACGCGGAGCGGCTGCTATCCGTCGAGAGGTCGAGCAGTCCCTTGAAGCATCATCTAAAGCCAAGGCGGTGCAAGTCGAAAACTATGTGGTGGAGCGCAAGCGCAATGTCTCGGGTCTGTCACGAATCCCAGACATCATTGCCGCGCTCGCAGACTTCAACCAGTCCTTCAACAAGGCAGGGAACAAGTCGGCGGAATACGAAGAGATTGATCAACGGATGCGACCATTTCTCACCTCGGTGAAAGAGTCACGCGGATACTCCGATCTGTTTCTGATCTCTCCGGATGGAGAGTGTCTGTTCTCGGTCACCAAGGGGGAGGTGATGGGGTCGAATATCATCACCGGACCCTATCGCGAATCGAGCCTGGCCAAGGTCTTTGAGCGTACCAAATCGATGCTAGATGCAGAGGTGTCGGACTTCGACTACTACCAGTCGTCCAACGAGTCCGCCGCATTCATTGCTGCACCGGTGATGCGGGGTCGAACGCTGATTGGTGTGATCGAGCTACAGCTCAACAATTCCGAGATCTACAAGCTCTTGTCGGACTATACCGGCCTGGGTGAGACGGGCGAGACGGTGGTTAGCTCGCTGCGTGGGGAGAGGCTCATCTTTATGGCCCCCACACGTCACGACCCCAACGCGGCGTTCAGACGGCAGATATCGCTCAAAGAGCTGCCCAAATACCATGCTCTGCACGAGGCCGCCAACGGTCGAGCAAGTACCCAAGCAGCGGTCGTGACAGACTACGGTGGCAAGCACGTGCTGGCGGTCTGGCGATTCCTGCCCTCGTTCCGTTGGGGAATGGTGACCAAGATTGAGTACGACGAGGCCTTCGCATCAATCGCTTCCATGCGAAGAGATCAGACCGTCATCGCACTCCTGGCGATCCTCGTGGTCATTGGAACAGCACTGTATGTCGCGCGTTCGATCTCGGGACCGATTGTGCAGCTTACGCAGTCCACCAGTCTGATCGCTTCCGGCAACCTTCATGAGAAGATTGTAGTCGTCTCAGAAGATGAAGTGGGAGAGCTGGCCAGTGCATTCAACAAGATGATCGCAGATCTGAAGACCACACTGGTTTCCCGTGATGCACTGGCAGAGCAGATCCGTCATCGTGAGCGATTGGGAGAGACGATTCGTGGCGTCGTGGTCCAGCTAGGAATCACCAGTGGAGACATTCTCACTGCATCAGGTCGACTCTCTCATGGTGCGCGGGAACAGGCGGCAGCAGTGAAAGCCACCGTTTCTACCGTTGATGAAGTGTCTCGCACGGCGGCCCAGGCCGCCAATCGCGCACGCAAGGTTGCAGAGTCCGTCCGTCGTTCTGAAGAAGTCGGAAAGGCGGGACGGAAAGCAGTTACCGACACGGTGGATGTTCTCAATGTGGCCAAAGAGCGATCCGATAAAGTGGCCGAGAATATCGTCGCGCTGGCAGAGAAGACCCAGGCCATCGGAGAGATCATCGCAACGGTCAGTGAGATTGCGGAACAGACCAACCTGCTGTCGCTCAATGCAGCCATTGAAGCATCGCGGGCGGGCGAGCACGGACGTGGCTTTACCATCGTGGCCAGTGAAGTGAAGGCGCTGGCGGAGCAGTCCAAGAAAGCCACCGGACAAGTCCGCAGCATCTTGGAAAGTATCCAAAAAGCCATCAGCACAGCGGTCTATTCCACCGAGCAAGGCATCCACAGTATGGTCACCGCGACTCAGGCCGCAGGACAAGCTGGAGAGACGATTAAGCTGCTCAGCGATATCATTGCAGAGGCCGCAACGGTGTCTTCCCAGATCATGACCTCTGCTTCTCAGCAGACAAGCGGGGTGGAACAAGTTGGGGTGTCGATGGCCAGCATCAACCAGATCGCGACCCAGAATCTTTCGGCTACGGCACAGACCGTAAACGCGGCCCAGGAGTTGAATCACATCGGCATTAAGCTCAACGATCTCCTCAAGGAATCCGGTCCCACCGGAGCGTAGGAGCCAGACATGGACAAGACGCTGCTCGTCCAGCGCTTGATGGAAGTGTTTCTGGTTGAGTTTGATGAGCGGCTCCATGCGATGAGTCGTGATGTACTGGCGCTGGAGACAACCGAGTCCGGTACTGCGGAACGCGACAAGCGGATTCAAGAGCTAATGCGTCATGCCCACAGTCTGAAAGGGGCCGCACGTGCTGTTGACCAGCCGCTGATCGAAGAGTCGTGTCATCGACTGGAAGAGATATTGTCTGCGGTAAGGAGGACGCCAGCGCTGCTGGAGCAGCACCTTATCCAGATGCTGTTCGGAGTACTCGATGGTCTGGCGGAAGCGGCGAAGCTGCTCCGCAAACAGGAGTCACTGGAAGGCTCTCTGCTGTTCGGTGTGTCTCTTGAGATGGAGATGTTTATCGAGACCACCATCCGACCGGCTGCGGAGAACCGAGATCAAACAAGCCAGAAGGTGACTCCGCCGACCTCTGTCTCGATGCCCGCAGTCGCCTCTCCACCGGCAAGAAAGTCTGATCCTTCCGTCGATGGAGGGCCAACGCAGGAGGCGCTAACCGTTCGGATCGACACCGAAAAGCTCGATATCCTGCTGTCGCGCAGTGGTGAGCTACTGGCCGCACGACAGCGATTGAGACTGACTTCCGATCGACTCACCGGGCTTTCGGAAGCGCTCACGTCCCTTCACGCAGACTGGCGTCGTCACACCAAGACTCCCGGTCACGCCGCACTAGGCGTCCCCCCAAGCGGCGCTGCGTCCTCCAAGTCGAAGAGCCGAGAGCTGTGGGAAGAGACCCCTGCACGGCTTCAAGCACTCATTGCCGATCTAGAACGACTGCGGCTGTCCTTCCGAGAAGAGTGGCGCCATCTGGATCATACCGGAGCGGCTCTGGATCAGCAGGTCTCGCGCATCCGCATGCTTCCATTTTCGCACGGCTGTGTGGGCTTTGATCGAATGGTTCGCGATCTCGCACGGGCTTCGGGAAAAGAGGTGGAGCTACGCATCGAAGGCGGAGATGTGGAACTGGATCGCTCGATCTTGGAGGGACTGAAAGACCCCCTTCGTCACCTGATCCGCAATGCGATCGATCACGGCATAGAGAAACCCGAAGATCGGAAGCGGGCGAAAAAGCCTGTACGAGGTACGATTGTGGCCTCTGCTGCGCTGCTCGGGGGACAGGTCGAGGTGACGGTGTCCGATGATGGTGGGGGTCTGGCAGTGGAAGCCATTCAGCGACGGGCAAAGAAGCTGAATCTGCCAATTCCTACCGATCACCGACAGATGATTGATCTGGTGTTTACGGAGAGCTTCTCGACCGCCGCAGATGCGGTATCACTTGTTTCTGGTCGGGGCATTGGCTTGGATGTGGTGAAGACCCAGATCAAGGCGCTGCACGGAGAAGTCGATGCCGTGTCGCAAGAGGGCAAGGGAATGACCTTCCGTCTGGTCGTTCCGTTGACGCTGACCTTGTTGCGTGTGCTGCTTGTGAGGGCGGGTCAGCAGACCTTTGCAATCAGTAATAATTACGTTCATAAGCTGCTTCGACTTCGGCAAACCGAAGTCCTATGGGTCGGGGAGCGCCCCATGATTCTGGTGGATGGCCTTCCGATTCCTTTGGTTCCGTTGGCAGAAGTGCTGGCCTTACCACAGTCACCGATCAAAGGCTGGTCAGGCAAAAGACCCGTGATTGTGCTGAAGTCAGAACATCGCATCTCTGCGTTTCTGGTCGACGAACTGCTTGCCGAACAGGAAGTGAGGGTAAAAACCCTCGGGAGTCGTGTGCAGCGCATCCGCAACATTGCCGGTGCGGGGATTCTTCCTGATGGCTATGTTGCGCTCACGCTGCATGTCGCGGACTTGCTCCACAGGCAGGGAACGATGGCACCAGGAACTGGTTCCTTGTTGCAAAAAATGCGCGTGGGTGGAGAGAGCGACCGGAAGCGGAGACGGATTCTGGTCGTAGATGACTCTGTAACCACGCGCAGCTTGGAAAAAAATCTTCTTGAAGCGGCAGGTTTTGTCGTCGAATTGGCATCCGACGGCGTACAGGGTTGGGAGCGCGTACAAGCAGGCGGAGTGGACCTCGTCCTCTCCGATGTCGACATGCCGCTACTGAATGGATTTCAGCTGACGCAGACCATCCGCAAGTCCGATCAGTTCCGAACGCTGCCAGTGATTCTCATTACCAGCAACGATGATGAGCACAGTCGCGAGCGAGGACTCTCCGCAGGCGCGAGCGCGTATTTGACCAAAGGGAATCTAGATCAGAATGTACTAATGAACCTGATCGAACAGTTCTTGTGATTCCTCGCACGGCCTACCAAGTTGCGTAGCCCGCGCCACCCCGGCTGCGATTTGGGCGCTGGTTTCACACCGGGATCGACCTTGTCAATCGGCTGGTAGAGTCGACTCTCTCCACGGCTGGTCACTATAGACCGTTGTCCGTGTGGAACACATTCCTATCAGACCGTGCGGAAAAACACCGACGATTTCTGTCCGAAGGACTCAGAATCACAAGTTGACGCACATTCTCCGACAGAAACGCACCTGAATGGGGTGTATTTTTCGATCCCTACCGATCATGCCGGCGCAACGTGCTTGATTCGGGTGGTCTAGTATCTGCCGCGAGCAGTGGATAGGGGCAGGTAGGC
>CALLYL010000007.1 GCA_937859535.1 uncultured Myxococcales bacterium | reverse complement strand
AATGGTTACTTCTCCAACTTTTCCGCTTGCAGCGACCGTGACCTCGACGCTGATTTTGGTCGGCAAGGAGGCCTCGACAGGATAGCAGCGACCAACTTGGCCGGTCGCTCGACGCATTAGTGTGGCCGCTGACATGGCGGCTTCCTGCGTTGACACGGGATCAGCGGAGCCATCGGTCGTCGGCTTGCGGACGGTGGCCGGGGCTGGGACCGGGGTTTCTGCGGGCGCTGCCACCGGGGCTGCTCCGGTTGTGGGCGGCACCATGGCATGAGCGAGTCGCAGAGGACCAAACCGCAGTGGGTGGGTCGGCATCTCACCCACCGCTTTGGCTCGAGGACCGCGCAGCGGTAGCGTGGATGGACTGTGGGGCGGCGGTGTCACACTGGGCTTGCTTGCGGCATCCCCATCGAGCTCAAGTGCTGGGGCAGCATCGGTAGGAGCAGCCTGCAGGTCCGGCGTACCACTACCTGCGGACGGATGCATCGCAGCATCGGGTTTTGAGTTGTCGACAGTGGGTTTTGTCTCGCTGGCTTTCGGCAGATTGACTGGGTTCGGGTCGCCAGCGCTCGGGTGAATGCCCGTTGGATCTGCGGTTACCTTCGGCCCATGAATGAGCGAGGCACCGCTGCTTGCGGGTAGCTTTTGCTGACTGCTCCACAGTGTGTAACCTGCAAAGCCGGTAAAGCCGATCGCGAGAACTGCCAGTCCGATCGCGATCCCGGTTCCGCTGCGCTTCGGGGTCGTGCCACCGGAGTGATCGGCAACCATCTCTCCACTCTTGATGACGGATGCCGCCGAGCTATCGGGCAGCATTGACTTCACCAGCGCCGGGACGATGACCACTTCTGGCCCGGATGCCTTCGATGGATTGCCGTCTGAAATTGCTGCGGAAGCGGCGGAACCACCATCGCTGCCGCTTGGGGAAGCCGATGGTGGTGTCGCCGGGATGACCAGTACGCCGCCGGACATCCTGGCCCCCGGGGGCAGCGTATCGAGCCGAGGCGTCGGTTTGGGGTAGACCGCATTGAGCGTGTTGAGCAGTGCGGCTGCCGACTGGTAGCGGTGTTCAGGCACGCGCTGACAGCATCGAGTAATGATCTTCTCGATGAGCGGCGGCAGTCCCTTTTCCGTAAAGTGCAGAGGCGGCAGTGTGGCCCCGATGATCTGCTGCCGTTTCTGCTCGAAGTTTTCGCACGAGAACAGCTTGTCGGCCGTGAGACACTCGTACAGGAGCACGCCCACGGACCAAATATCCGATCGTGCGTCGACGATGTGAGAATCCCCGCGTGCCTGTTCCGGGGACATATAAGACGGTGAACCAACCAGCCGTCCCGACCCAGTGATTTCAACGCCATCGAGCATCTTCGACAGACCGAAATCGAGCACTTTCAGATGGACATCCGGCTCGCCGGGACCGGGCTTATCGACCGTACCCAACAGCAGGTTCTCTGGCTTCAAATCTCGATGGATCACTCCCCGACGGTGAGCTGCGACTAGTGCATCGGCTAGCTCCGACATCAGTCGCACGGCGAGCGGCGGATCGAGCGGACCTTTTTCCAGACGATCGCGCAGCGACTCGCCTTGAACCAGCTCCATCACCAGATAGGGCCAGTTGCTCGGATCGTCGCGGAAGTCGGTGATTGCGACGATGTGTGGATGCCCTAGCTGAAAGGCACTTTGGGCCTCGCGACGGAATCGCGTCCGAAGCTCTGGATTGGAGACGAGCTGAGGATGCAGAAACTTGATCGCGCACGGTCGCTGAAGGTGCAGGTGCCATGCCTTGAATACGACACCAACGCCACCTTTGCCTAGCGGCGCATCGAGCCGGTAGATGTTGTCGAGCACATCGCCGCCACTAGGGGCACGACGGGCTGCGCTGTGCGCGGACTCTGCTGCTTTTCCGCTCTCAGGCTGTTCGCTCATCTTCGGCTACGCCATGCGCTAAGAGCGCACGGAAATACAAAGAATCGTACCACAAGCTACTCATTTGCGTTGCGGTGGAGCCGCGATCTTCCTTCGATTTGCCGTGTTGGTGGATATGCGGTGGCGTGCGTGCTGTGGTGGCGTACGTGTGCTCCATCACTTCAGGTTGGGAACCGGTTGCGGACCGGATAGCCTGGGATGCACATGAGTTCGAGTTCGACCCCCCCCGATCCCCTACGGTTCGATGACCTACCGTTTCCCGCGAGTCAGTGCCATCGCTGTACCTCTCACCGGTACATTCGTTCTGGAAAGGGCAGCGTGTTTATCATGTGCTCGGTGTTGCCTCAGAAGTATCCACGGCAGCCGGTCTCTGCATGTTCCGTGTTTCAGCCCGCGCCCGAGGACCAGTCGAGATCAACCACTAAGTAACACAGTCAAATTTTTTCACGCCAACCGCTAGGCAAGACACGGTATAAGAGCGCCACGTACATGTAGACGGTCGTGTGTGTACCGTCTCAATACCGGTCTTTTTTCGGAGGAACCTAACGATGCGTGGTGACGATTCCCGTATGCAGAGCCGACGCTTGCTGCTCGCTTTTTCGACGGCGAGCCTTCTCCTTGGTGCTGCGAGCGTGGCCCATGCGGATGTGCACGTGGCGATAGGCTCGCGAGTTGAGCCGTACCGCTACACCATGGCGCACTTTCCCAACGTAGCTGCAACGGCTGGCGATCTGGCGGTACCCAACCAGGGCTTCCAGACCACGTCGATCGCCCCGTACTTTGGAGCATTCTTTGCCCAGCGCTATGGTCTGATGCTCGGCCTCGACCTAGGCTGGGCCCGCCTCAACACCGACAAGCAGATGGCGGCCAATCCGGTCACCTCGACGACGGATAGCTTCTTCCAGTTTGCGTTGTCGCTCGGGTTCAAGCTGTACATGCGTGAACCGAAAAAGGATCGCGTCGCGCCGTACGCCTACATTGACGTGTTCAAATACTTCGCGAGTGTGTCGACGAGTAACACGTCGGTTACGGGCGACCAGGCAGCGGCTCAGGCGGATACCTCCAGTCCGGTTGGTGGCACGCTTGCGATCGGTGCCGAGTATTTTTTGGGAACGGGATTTTGATAGTGGTCTAATTTGACGGTCCGACCACTAGCCTAGTTAGGTAGAGGAGGAAACAGATCACCGCCAGCCAAGCGGTGGTTATGATCTGAATTTTCCTCTTTAAAACGCTTTTGTATCTTACAACCTATTGAATAAATTGCTCTGTCTACTTCATCGGATATTTCTTGAGAAGTTATATTAAACAGTTTCTTAGAATTACCAACGCTAATAGCCTCAATACGCGCCTTATCTGGAATCTTACCTTCTATTAGCGTAATGGTTCCTAATCCTTGATGTGGAATCAAAACCATTTGCTTCGATTTGTCATCAGTTAAGATGTCCAAAACGATAGCTCTGTTTTCGTAATCCGCCATGAAATTGAGGCTGCTTGGCGTGTAAATTTGGAAGTAGTCTTGTAGGCAGCAAACGAGAGGATCTTTTGACTTTCGCTTCGGTGGTAAAGGTAAGCGATCTTCCTCTTTTATGTCTGCCAAATCTCGAATAAAGGCCATGACCTGCCTCGCGTAGTAATTGCGATCGTTGGTTGTGAGACGTTTGATTATTGCTCTCTTGACCATAACGTATCCTTTATTTCGCGGCGCGGTCCTTAGTAGAAACAGCCTCTAGCTCGTCGAGAATCATCTCGACGGCTGCGCGTATCAGCTCCGCTTGGCCTACTCGGTCGCGTTTCCAGTGCTGCGCGTACAAGTCGCAAGCTCGCTCTAGCTTCGCTTTCTCCGAGTCGGAAAATCGGAGTGAGACGACGTGCGGACGTGGCGGTTCTTTCGGCTCAGGTATGCGAGGCGACACGCGGCGCATCTTGCGATCGTCGCGAATCGTGAGGAAGTGTAATCATTTTTCTCTACTTTCAGTAGGTAAAAAAGTAATACTTCGTTTTCTGGAGGTTTCTTCATGGAAGCGAAAAAGATCGAAAAAATTCTTGGAATTTCTGAAAACAACTCCGACGAAAAATACCTAAAAGAAACGATCGTGAGGACACACACCGGACGTTGGCCGATGTGGCGAGCGGTTCGGTTAAAAGTCGCTGACGGTCGAATTTTGGAAATCGCGCAGCTTGTCAGATCGAACGGCTCGCCACCTTTTTACGTGCTGCGCTGGTCTGCCAAGCCGATCGCACTGGTGATGATTCCGTGCCGCTCACTGCGAAGTGCTGCGCGGACGTTCAGGCTTGAAGCCGCCGCGCCACCTCTTAGAAGCTAGCCGTTGCGAACGGAACCAAGCCGAAAGCCGTGCTAGGCATGAACTGCCTATCCGTGCGCAAGCGCGCCGAGTTGCTTTCGCTTCTCTGCGAAGGTTGCTCCATCGCCACCATTACGCGCCACACAGGCGCGCACAAGATGACGATCTTGGCGCTGCTGAAAGATGCCGGTGCGGTCTGCGCCAGCTACCTTGACCGCGAGCTGCGCGGCCTACGCATCCGCCGCGTGCAAGCCGACGAAATTTGGTCTTTCGTCTACATGAAGGAAAAGCGCGTACCAGCGCCGTTCAAAGGTTTTCCTGGTCTTGGCGACGCTTGGCTGTGGCTCGCTATCTGTACCGATTCCAAGCTCATCATCTCGCATCATGTCGGCTGTCGCGGTGAGAAGTCTGCTACCGCTTTCGTCAAAGACCTTGCCTCGCGGCTTGTAGACCGTATACAGCTTTCGACCGATGGCCATAGGCCATACATCACGGCGGTAGAAGCCGCTTTCTACAGCGACTCAGTAGACTACGCCATGATCGCCAAGCACGCGATCGTTTCAGAGTCCGACGGTTCGGAGGTATTCGGCTATCCGGTCTTTGGCGAGCCAGATCCGTATCACATCAATACAAGCTATATCGAGCGGTACAACCTAACTGTGCGCATGACCGATCGCAGGTTTACGCGCAAGACAAACGGATTCAGCAAATCGATTGCCAATCATAAGCACAGCATCGCACTTCACATATTTTATTATAACTTCGTCCGCGTTCACATGGCGCTAGGCCGCACGCCAGCAATGGCGGCGAAACTCGCACGCAATCCGTGGTATTACGAGGACATTATCGAGCTTATCGACAAGAAAAAGCGCGATGCGGTAAAGCCTGGCTTTGTCACTCCGATCGTGCGTAGAAGGTCTGTGTGAGTATGACCGGATGTTCAGGTGTTTTCCGTCGGAAACGAGTGGTCGGACCGTCAAATTAGACCACTATCCGGGTCTGGGCGATTGCGAGTCGAGAGTATCTGGCGCAGCACGGCACTCCGCGCACGCTAGAGGAGCTTCGCGATCATGAATTACTCGCGTGGGAATGTCCTGGAGACGATGGCAAGCTGTGGCCCCTGATTCGTGGTGGCACGTTTCCGGTGTCACCGGTGATGGTGACGCGCCACATTCATCTGATTCGGCAGTTTGCGATCGCGGGACTGGGCATCGCGTTGGTTCCCGATGCGATGGTGCCAGACCCGGGAGTTGCGGAAGGAGCGTTGGTTCCCGTGCTTCCCGAGCTGATTGGGCGAGAGGTCGGGGTGCGCATCGTGGTCCCGGCGGTCCTTTCAGAGATTCCGCGTATCAAGGCTCTCATCGAACTACTCAAGCCCTTTCTGGGCGACCTCGGTTTGTAACCTCCAGCGTGCTTCGGAGGAGTGGCATGAGCTGTTCTGCTCCTGCTGCGCAACTCTGTGGCATGGAACCCCTGCTCAGTGATAGGCTGCCGCCGCTAGTAGTGGACGAACTCGAGTCTAAGGAGAACAACCGATGCGTCTTTCCGATATGAAGATCATTGTGACCGGGGCTGCGCAGGGAATGGGTGCGCACTTTGCCAAGCGACTCCATGAGGCGGGTGCGCAGGTGGCGGCGGGCGATGTCAATGAGGCGGGCCTGGCCGAGCTTCCGGCGGGCATTCACCGTCGTCGCTTGAATGTCGCCGATGAGGCCGAGGTCCAGGCCTTTGTGTCCTGGGCACACGGCGCGATGGGTGGACTCAACGGCGTGATCAACAATGCCGGCATCCTGCGCGACGGTTTGCTCGTCAAGAAGGACAAGGCCACCGGCGCTGTCGTCAAGCTGTCGACTGAGCAGTGGCACACCGTTCTCAATGTCAACCTTCACGGCGCGACGTTTATGGTTCGTGAAGTCGTTGCCAAGATGGTCGAGACCGGCAGCAGTCCGGGTGTCGTCGTCAACATGTCATCGGTCGCTCGTCATGGCAACCGAGGTCAATCCAACTACGTCTCCGCCAAGGCTGCTCTGGCTGCCAACGCTGTCACGTGGGCCCGTGAGTTCGGCCAGTTCGGCATCCGCTGTGTCGCGATTGCTCCCGGCATGATCGAGACCCCGATGACCCAAGGTATGAACCAAAAGGCTCGTGACGCCCTGGTCGCAGCAGTTCCCGTCGGTCGCGTGGGTGTCCCCGAGGACATTTGGCTCGCCGTCAAGTTCGCCATTGAGTGTGATTACTTCAACGGCCGCACCATCGACGTCGATGGCGGCCTGTCGATGTAAACAGGACATCCCATGACCACCCAAGCCAGCCGTCCCAGTCGTACGCCGCGCTCGACGCCGGTATTTTCCAAAGACCTGCTCGATGGCCAGGTGGTCATCGTCACCGGCGGAGGCTCTGGCCTGGGCCTGTCGATGAGCCAGGGGTTGTGCCAGGCCGGTGCTCAGGTCGTGATCTGTGGCCGCAACCCCGATCGACTCGGTCAAGCCGTGGAAAAGCTGCGCTCGCTTGGCGGCAAGGCGGCGGCGATTCCCTGCGATGTTCGGGATCCGGCCGAGATCGACAAGCTCGTGGCCAAGACCGTCGAAGGCTACGGCAAAATCGATGGGCTCATCAACAATGCCGCCGGGAATTTCTTGTGTGCGGCAGAGGATTTATCGGCGGGCGGCTTCGATGCCGTGGTCAAGATCGTGCTCTACGGCAGCGTCAATGCGACGCTGGCCGTTGGCAGACACCTGATTGCACGCGGTGCGCCGGGTTCTGTGCTTTCGATCCTCACTCCCTATGCCTGGACCGGTTCGGCGTTCGTCTTGCCGTCGGCTTGCGCCAAGGCCGGAGTGCTCGCAATGACTCGCTCGCTCGCTGTGGAGTGGGGCATCTACGGGATTCGTTGCAATGCGATCGCCCCCGGCCCGTTCCCGACAGAGGGGGCCTGGTCGCGACTTGTCCCCGAGGCTTCGATGATTGAGGGTTTGGTCGAGCAGCGCGTCCCCATGGGTCGCGTTGGTGAACACAGCGAATTGGCCAACCTGGCGGTGTTTTTGATGAGCGATGCCAGTCCCTACCAAAACGGCGACTGCCTCACCATCGACGGTGGTAGTTGGCTGTCTGGGGCGGGAGAGTTCAGTGAGTACGCACGGTACGACCGCCAGCGGCTAAAGACCCTGTTTCAGGCGATGCGTCCGAAGAAGTAGCAGGCTGGTTACGATGGCGTGGGGCTTTGCACTTGCGCCGAGGTCTTTCCGTACCGTCGCTCACGATGCCCAAAGTCGGCGAGCGCTCCTTGCAGATCCGAGGGCGTGAAGTCCGGCCACAGGCAATCGGTGAAAGCAAACTCGGCGTAGGCAGACTCGAAGGTCAGCGCATCGGCGAGTCGGTGGCTTTGTCCGGTGTAGACGATCAAGTCCACGCCGGGCAGGGCCGCCGTTATGAGCCGTTTTTGAATGAGTGCAGGTGAGATGCCCTCGGCGGAAAGTCTGCCAGCTTTGACCTCACGGGCCAGATCGCGGGCGACGCGAAGGATGTCGCGGCGTCCGCTATAACTAAGCAGCAGGGTCAGGTTCATACCCAACTCATGGGCCGTCGCGGTTTCCATCGCTGACAGTCGCTGCTGTAGATCTGCGGGCAGTTGAGTCAGCTCTCCCCGAGCCGAAAAGCGCAGCGACAGGTGCCGGAAGGTATCGGCATGGCTCCGTAGGAGCTGAGAGATCACCAGTCCCGCCTCGCTATCGCCAGTCAGTGGGAAGCTATCGGTCGGGACCAAGGTCAAGTGACGAATGCCGCTTTGGGCGGCGGACTCAATGGTCGAGGCGGCTGCCAGTGCCGAAGCCCACAGTCCAGAGGTCGGACTCAGGTTGCGCCTACTCGACCATACAGTGCAGCCATCCATCAAGATGGCGACGTGATCTGCTCGTTTTTTCATCGAAAGTAAGCTCCGTACAAGAACTAAGTGCGAGCAGTCTACCTACGACTCGGCTCGCTGCAATTCCTACGGTGAGGCCACTGCGTGAAGAATCCGGTAATGCGCAGCGAAGAGTCCATGAATTGCTGCCGTCGAGCACCGCACGACCATGGTCTTTTGTGGCGTGTTGCGATACAGGAGGAAGGTCGCTGAGCGGAGGATTGGTCGATGTCGAGCTTGAAGGTTGAGGAGCGCTTTGTGGTCGATGCCGAGGTGGCAAGGGTGTGGGAGTTCCTCAAGCGCCCGGAGCTCGTTGCGGGCTGCCTGCCGGGGGCCAAGCTGGATGGTCAAGAGGGTGGCAACACCTATCTCGGGACGATGAAGGTGAAGGTCGGTCCGGTGATGCAGGACTTTCGCGGACGTGCCACGCTGACCGAGGTCGACGATGTGCAGCACCGCATGTCCATCACCGGCTCGGGCGATGACAAAGCAGGCGGTGGATCGGCGCGCATGACGATGCAGTGTCAGGTGGTCGCTAGCGAAGGCGGTGGCAGTGAAGTTTCGGTGATCGCCGATGTCGATCTGGCAGGCAAGCTGGTCCGGTTTGGGCGCGGCATGTTCGAAGCCGTCGCCAAGCAACTCTTCAAACAGTTTGTTGAACGGGCCCGCTCGGCGATCGCTGCGCTACCGATGCCGTCCTTTCCTGCGGAGAGGCCGGCATTGTCCGTAGAGCCCTCGGCTGAACCGACCCCGACCGAGGTTCGTGCGGCTGCTCCCCCCTCGACTGAACCGACGCCGGTGGCACCCGCTTCGCTCGTGAGCGGTTCCGTCGATGCATCCCCCCTCGCAAGCACTGAGCCGGTCTCGGCTTCGCCAGTGGAGCCCGCGCCGGTTTTCGTCGCGCCCGATGTAGCCCCGCCAGTGGAGCCAGCGACCGTCGTTCCCACTGTGCCGCCGGTTTCTACTCCCGCAGCGCTTGCACCCACCTTATCGCCTGTTGCTGCGCCTGCGCAGTTCGCAGCGCCAACCGATGGCGAGGACGCACTCGACGCTGGATCGCTGATCTTCACGGTCATTTGGTCGTGGATAAAGGGTCTGTTCCGACGACTCCTCGGCCGTAAATAGAGTCGTCCGAGCGGTTCGCACCATGGCTTTTTTTGACTTGGCGGGTCGGTGCTGACAAAAGGTTTCCCCGCCATACAAGGAGGCGCCATTGGCCGCGACCCAGTACATCGTCGAGGGAGGACATCGTCTGCATGGGACGATTCGTCCCGCAGGTAATAAGAACGCGGCGCTGCCGATCATTGCTGCGGCGTTGCTCACCAGCGAAAAAGTCACGCTGCACAACGTCCCACGGATCCGTGACGTCGAAACGCTGGTGGACCTGATTCGGACAGTCGGTGTCGATGCCCAATGGGACCACACCGACCCACATACGCTCCATATCCATGCCAAGACGGTGCGGGCTGCATCGCTCGACCCGGATCTGTGTGGGCGCATTCGTGCATCGATCTTGCTCGCTGCTCCACTGCTTGCCCGCTGTGGTGAAATTCATTTGCCACCACCCGGGGGCGACGTGATCGGGCGTCGCCGTGTCGATACCCATTTTCTGGCACTGGGTGAGCTTGGGGCCACGTATCAGATTTCCGAGCGCTTCCACCTGACCGCGACCAAGCTGCGGGGGGCCGATGTGTTTCTCGATGAGCCGAGCGTCACCGGCACCGAGAATGCCATCACCGCTGCCGTTGCTGCGATGGGCACCACCACCCTGCGCAATGCCGCCTGCGAACCGCACGTTCAGGATCTATGCAACTTCTTGGTGACCCTCGGCGCACACATCGAGGGCATTGGCTCGAACCAGCTCATGATCCATGGTGGCCGTTCGCTGCATGGCGGCGAGTTTTCGATCGGACCCGACCACATCGAGGTGGGCTCGTTTATCGGTCTGGCTGCGGTGACCCGCTCGGAGCTGCGCATTGCCGATGCTGGAATCCGTCACCTGCGGATGGTGTTGCTTGGGTTCGAGCGGCTTGGCATCACCTGCCGCATCGAAGGTGACGACCTGATCATCCCGAGTGCTCAGAGCATGCAGATTCGCTCCGACCTGGGCGGACACGTGCCCAAGCTGGAGGATCAGCCGTGGCCCGCGTTTCCAGCGGACCTGCTCTCGATTGCGATCGTCACAGCCACCCAGTGCGAGGGCGTGATCCTGATGTTCGAGAAGATGTTCGAGTCTCGGCTGTTCTTCGTCGACAAGCTCGTCTCGATGGGCGCACGCATCATTCTGTGCGATCCCCACCGGGCGCTCGTCTATGGACCCTCATTACTCCGCGCTGGCACCGTTGAATCGCCGGACATTCGGGCCGGTATGGCGATGCTGCTCGCCGCACTCTGTGCGCAAGGTAAGAGCACCATCCTCAACGTCGGTCAGATTGAACGTGGCTATGAGCGAATCGTCTCGCGCCTGCGTTCACTTGGGGCTCACATCGAGGAAGTCGAGGATCGCCGGAGTCGTCGTTAGGTTGCGGCCGGCCGTAATGAGATATTTGTGTCCTGAATTGCTGATTATTTCGATATAATCAGCACGATGCGTAGGCTGTTCTTCGTGGCTGTTGTCCCACTGTGGCTCTCGCACGTGGGGGTTTCCCATGCTGCTTTTCCTGAAAGCGTGGTCCAGCCCGGTGAGGACTGCGCCAAGCTGGCTCATCGGGTGTACGGCGACGGAGCGGCCGGGCTTGCGCTCCTCAAGAAGAGCAATCCTGGTGTCTGTGAGTCACCGCTCACCGCTGGGGCCAAGCTGAAGACGCCGCCGCTTCCGAAGGCTTTGCAGAAGCCCGTCGGCAACGAGACGCCGCGACTGTCCTTCGTCGGTCCTGCTGTTCGCACCAAGACCAAGACTGGCTGGATGGAT
>CALLYL010000006.1 GCA_937859535.1 uncultured Myxococcales bacterium | reverse complement strand
CCAGCCGATGCGGCAGCGTCAGCTTCGACAGCCCCAATAGATAATCGGCTCGGCCACGTAGCGCTGCACTGTGTCCGTCCGCCCCACCGATGCACATCGCCAGTCCAGCCGCCCCTGACAAAAACACCTGCTGGAGCCGCTGCGACAGCTCCCGCGAGGACGGCTGCTCACCCCGCTCATCGAGCACCCAGACCTTGAAGCGCGGCGGCAGTTTTTTGCAAAGCTGCTCCTCGTCTTTGACCTCGACCACCTCGACCGGCAGGCGTGGACGCAAGCGCTTTTCGTATTCGGCACAGCCCGCGAGCACCCACGGGTCACGCAGCTTGCCGATGGCCAGGATGGTGAGCCGCACCGGCTACTTGGCACCGAGCGGATAGTGGAGCGTCGCCTTCAACCAGTCCGCGTTCTTCCGCACCGCAGAGAAGAGCTGTTCATTGGCCACGCCTCGCTTTTCGAACAAACGGTAACCCGCTCGATCGCGCAGGTAGCCACGTGCTTTGGGATGTTTCTCGAACAGCGCTTCCTCACCCATCTTTTCGGCCCAGCGCGCATAGCGAGCCCGGTTGTCGAGCAGCGCCTTCACGACAAACGGCATCACCATCGAGTAGTCGGCCTGCATGCTCTCGGTGGTCCGCTGATAGACATCCTTGTCGACCTTGCCCCAGGTCACCGCTTCGGCGGGCGGACACGAGGACAGCGAACCGTCGGTAATCGGAGCGCTCACGATCTGCACATCGAACGTATAGCCGCGCACTTCCGAAAGCCCGAGCACCTGCGACAGCCCCGGCTCCGGCTGCAAGTTGTAGTTCTTCGGTACGCCACCGCCCAAAATCAGCGTCGCCAGCGAACCCGGCTCAACCTGGAACAGACAGTGGTAGTGGTACGCGCATGACTCGAAGACCTCGGCCTGGACATCGAGATCGAACGAGAACTCAGAAATCAGCCCGGCCTGCTTCATTGCCCACAGCTTCATCGCGTTGAGAAACACGCTACCGTCGCCCGGTGCCCCGACCAGGATCGGAATCGCCAGTCGATTGCAGGTGCTCAGCAGTCCCGGCGATACCTGGTTCTTCTGCTCTTGCTGCGCATAGAGCCCGCCGAGTAGATAGCGCAGCTCCGTCCCAGTCATCTTCTTCTGAAACTCGGGCCGGATCAGACAGGCGGTCAAGAAGCGATCCTGATCGAGCAGCACCTGTTCATCAAACGCCATGTCGGTGACGCGAATCGTGCCCTCGTCGCGCAGCACACCGTCATCCCCAAAGATCGGCACTTCATAGACCGGGTCGCGATGATCATCGAGGCTGCGGTGGCCGTCGTGGTAACAGACCGCATCGGTCGTGCTCAAGTACGCGATCCAGCCCGTTTCGAGCAGGGGGTTGAGCCAGGTGTGCTGCTGTCCGGACACCGTCACCGGACCCGCGATCGCAACCGTCAACGGACAGCCCGCCCCAATCGCGGCATCCAGAAGCGTATAGATCCGACGCAGGTAGGCCCCGCCAAACGCCGGTAAGCAGTGCAGGAACAAATCGCTGAGCGACTCGACCTCATCCACGCGGCGAACGAGCACTCGGCGGCGGGCCGATTCGTCGCCCCCCGACGGAGCAGGGTTGTCGGAAGCAGTCTGGCACGGATAACGCGGCGTGGTCATGGCGGCGAACTATAGGGAAGGCCGCTCACGACAGCAATACGCCTCCCACTGCAATCTCAAGCGACGCTCAGCGCGCCGGTCGAACTTCGGTTACGAACTGCCCGGGCAGCTCGATGGCGACGTCCGAGCACGTAAGCGCAGCCGCCTTGACCGCTTGATCGAGGATCTCACGCCGGTCAATCCGTCCACTGACGATGACTCGCCCCCCTTTGGTCAGCGCGGAGAACAGTGCCAGCAGATAGTGGCTCGGGGCTGGCAATAGATGAACAACGTCAGCCAGCAAGACCAGGTCGTAGCGACCCGGTTCCAGTCCTGACTGCTCACGAGTAACCAGCCTTGCCTCGACCTGGGGTAACTCACGGGTCCGCTGCCGCAGCGCGCCGAGCGCCTCTCCATCGATATCGGTCGACACCACCTTGCCCTTCGACCCTACCGCGTGGGCCAGATACGGCGTCAGGTAGCCACCGCCCGCGCCGATCTCCGCAATGGTCTGCCCGGGCACGATCCGGAGCGCCGCAATCAGCTCTGCAGGTCGACGATAGGCATCCTGTGCGGACGGTCCCTTCTGACGAGCTGGTACCGTCCTCTCTGGCTGTTGACACGACCCAAGCACCACCGCCACGAGCAGGCCGAGCCCGCGCAACACCGGCCCGCATCCACGATTGACCCGACGAAGTAGAGCAGTTAGCGTCCCGAACATTCGCCCGATTCCTGTGACTGAAAATCGCTCTCGGAGGCTCGCATGACGTGCCGTTTTTACGCAACTGTGTGGCTGGTTTCACTGCTCTCGATTCTGCCGCTTCAGACCGGCTGTAGCGTCGATCGACTCCCCGTGGATGAGGTGGACAACCAAAGCCCCACCGATGGGCCCCGCCCCGGCGATATGTCGATTCCCCCGCCAGTCTGCAAAGGTCGATTCTGTGACGTGCCCAAGTGCCCGCCCGGCACCACCACCGAGGTGGTCGGCAAGCTCTATGCAGGCAACGGCAAAGACCCTATTCCGGGCGCTGCCGTGTTTGTGCCCGTCGATAACCTCCCCGAGTTTCCGCCTGGCCTTGGCTGCGACCTGTGCAATGACACGCCACCGGCAGTCACTCAGGCCATCACCAACTTCGATGGCAGCTTCCGTTTAAAAGGCACTCCTGCGGGCAAGTTTCCGCTCGTCGCTCGGCTCGGTCGATTTCAGCGCGTGGTGGCCATGGAATCCGTCGCCTGTGTGGAAAACACCGTACCTGCCGACCCTGGCACCGGCAGCGGCATCGTTCGACTGCCGAAGAAGAACCGGGAGCTGTCTCCGCAAGACTACATCCCGCGAATTGCGGTGGTCAGCGGCGACTACGACCAGATCGAGTGTGTGTTGAAGCGGATTGGCATCGACGAACTGGACATGTACAACGGTCGCGCCGTCGGTAGCCGTAATCCGCCCGCGATTGCCGAGCTGGGCGCGCTCCTCGCCGATGAAACGAAGCTCCTTTCGTACAACATCGTCGTCGTAAACTGCACCGACAATCAGTACCAGGGACTGCTTGCGACACCACAAGTCAAAAAGAACCTGGAAAAGTTCGTGCGCTCCGGTGGGCGATTGTATGTGACCGATTGGGCCTACGACGTGATCGAGCAGGTGCCGGAATTTGCTCCGTACCTGTGCTTCGAGCCGCAGTCCCTGCCCGGCCCTGCCATGTGTCTGGCTGCCCCTGAAAAGCCAACGGCTGCCGACTCACGCAACTACTACGGAGGACAATATCGGGTGCTCGACAAAGAGATGGTCAAGTGGCTGGAGCAGATGCCGGGCGTCATCAACCGCAATGGGCAGGTCGCCGTCGACTACAGCTTTGTGGTGGTATCGAAGGCATCCGACGATCCCAAGACGCAGACCAAGGTGTGGGTGGACGGACCGGCATCAAGCTACGGCAATCGCCCGCAGACCGTCACGTTTGACTACAACTCCTGCGGACGGGTCCACTTCTCGACCTACAACACCGAACCCGATGGTGTCGTCAGCGAAGGCTCACGCTGGCCAAGTAGCTGCAAATCAAACTTCTCCCCGCAAGAGCGACTGCTCGAGTACCTGTTCTTCAACATCGCGTCATGCGTGCAGGGCCCCGGCTGATCACCGTGAGTCCGGGCGGGAGGAGACGGGTTTGTAGGGCTAGAAAATCTTGTGAACCATCCAGGTGATGCCGCTGTTGAGGCAAGCGGTCACCAGCGAGCCGATCAGTGCCGAAAAGAAGCCGTCTATCTTGACACCATCGATGAACTTGTCGGTGAGCATGAACAGCCAGGCGCGAATCACCAGCAAGAACAGCCCCAGCGTGACCACGACCAACGGTAACGTCACAATCGCGAGCAGCTTAAACAAAAGCCCGTCGAGGATAGCAAACACCACCGCAAAGCCAACCGCGCTGCGGAAGGAGCGAACCTCGATGCCCGGTACGATGCGCGCCGTCAGCATAAAGGCGACCGCGTAGAGCAGAAACGACACCAGCAGCGATATCATCGAAACAACCTCCCGGCGCAATCAGCAGCGCCATGTCGACATCTTGCACCAAGATCGCACAATGCGCACGTATTCGACGCCGGCTAGGCCCAATCCAGCCGGTTCATCCCGTCACCCAGATATTAATCATATCACATGACTAATATAGATGAGCCACTCTCGCTATAGGACAACGGCGAGTCACGCACAACCAGTCTGTTCTGTGCCATATCTACCGTGATACGATGGTGCTATGGCCGCGACTTACTTTGCGTTTTTGGATGGAGCCTTCCGCTATGACTGCGCGTCCTGCGGCCAAGCCTGCTGTCGCGGCAAAGGGATCGCGATCAGCGCACAGCGAGAACTTGTACCTCTGCTCGGACGGGTGCCAAACATTGCGCCACTGCTCCACCCGCTGCCCGGTGGTTATGTGCGATTGCCCGATGTCACCGACGGCTGCTGGTTCCTGGCCAGCGATGGCATGTGTAGCTACGAACAGACCTATGGTCGCGACGCCAAGTTCACGACCTGCCGCCTGTTCCCATTTAACCGCGTGTTTCGGGTGGGGAGCGCCCAAGTGGTCGATGTGAACAGCGTGGTCTGTCCGCTGCAAGACGCGCACGGCAGTGGTCACGGGGTCCGCCACGAAGAGCTCCTGTCCGAGCTCGCTGCCATTGGCAAAAATCCACTCACCGATAGCACCGTCCCA
>CALLYL010000005.1 GCA_937859535.1 uncultured Myxococcales bacterium | reverse complement strand
GGATCGGAGCGTCGGCTAGGGCATCCATCCCTTTATTATAGAGCCTCCCAACCGATAAGGTACAGACACCCCTATGCGTCAAACCCTCGACTTTTTGCTGTCGGACTGGCTATCGGTGACCTCGCTGCTTTCGCGTGCTCGATTTGCGGACCACTCCGCAGAGACGTTCGCTTCGGTGCTCGATGCCTGTGAGCGCCTGGCCCGTGACAAGTTCGCTCCGATCAATCGTCTGCTCGATACCGAGGAGCCGCACTTTGATGGTGAGCGCGTTCATCTGCCCGCAGCCACTCACACCGCCGTTTCAGCCTATATCGATTCCGGAATGCTGGCGGCGGCGCAGGATCACGACGCCGGAGGGATGCAGCTCCCCTGTGTGATCGAGATGGCGGCCAATGCCTTCTTCAGCAAGGCATGCGTCGCTGTCGGTGGCTATGCTCTGCTCACAGCGGGGAACGCGAACCTGCTCCAAGCGCACGGCACAAAAACCCAGCAACTGGTGTTCGCCAAAAATCAGCTCACGGGACGATGGCTCGGCACCATGTGCTTGTCGGAACCGCAGGCCGGATCGAGCCTGAGCGATGTCGCCACTCGCGCCGAACCGGATGGTAGCGATTTCGCCAGCGATCCGCTCGGCCCGCGCTATCGACTCACCGGCAACAAAATGTGGATCTCAGCGGGCGAACACGAGCTCACCGAAAACATCATTCACCTGTTGCTGGCCAAGATTCCGGGCCCCGATGGCAAGCTGATTCCGGGCACCAAAGGGATCTCTCTGTTCATCGTTCCCAAGTGGCTGGTCGATGAACACGGTGCACGTTCCGAAGAACGCAACGATGTCGCGCTGGCGGGACTCAATCACAAGCTCGGCTATCGCGGCACCGTCAACACCTTGCTCAACTTTGGCGAAGGGAAGTACCCGGTGCGTGGTAGTGGCGGTGCCATCGGCTACTTGGTCGGCAAGCCGGGCGATGGTCTGCGCTGTATGTTCCACATGATGAACGAGGCGCGGATTGGCGTGGGACTGGGCGCGGTGATGCTCGGCTATGCCGGATACGAAGCCAGTGTCGAATATGCCCGTCAGCGGCACCAGGGACGGAGTCTGTCGCCTTCCGGAAAAGATGCCGCGCAGCCGCAGGTTCCGATCATCGAGCACGCAGATGTAAAGCGGATGCTGCTGGCGCAGAAAAGCTATGTCGAAGGGGGACTGGCGCTGTCTTTGTACTGTGCGCGACTCGTCGATGAGCAGCGTACTGGCGATCCGGAGGCGGCGCGGGAAGCCCAGCTCCTACTGGAAGTGCTGACGCCGATTGCCAAGAGCTGGCCCAGTGAGTGGTGTCTGGAAGCCAACTCGCTGGCGATTCAGGTTCACGGCGGGTACGGCTACACCCGAGACTTTGCGGTCGAGCAGCACTGGCGGGACAACCGGCTCAACATGATTCACGAAGGCACGCACGGTATCCAGGCGCTCGATCTGCTTGGACGCAAGGTGTTGATGAACGGAGGGGCCGGTCTGCTCCTTCTGGGATCGCGGGTGCGCGCAACCATCGAGCGAGCCGCGCAAGTGACAGAGCTTGCGGACAGTGGACGGGAGCTGTCCGAAGCGCTGCACAAGGTCGCGGAGGCCACCCAAGCCGCGTGGTCGACTGGAGTTCCCGAAGAAGCGCTCGCCAATGCCACTCCGTACATGCAGGCGTTCGGTCATGTGGTTCTCGCCTGGCTGTGGCTGGACGTAGCCCTGGCCGCTAGCGGTCGCGAGGACGCGCTCGGATGGGGCAAGCGGGCCGCCCAGCGCTACTTTTTCGCCTATGAACTCCCCAAGATCGACGCCTGGCTCGGTGTCGTCCGAACCAGAGAATCAGTCTGCCGCACGATGCAACAGGAGTGGTTTTAGTCCCTGGCGTCCGGCTCGCCTTCGCTGTCGATGCCGCGCTCGCGGAGCTTTTTTCGTAGGGTGTTGCGGTTGATGCCGAGCATCGCCGCCGCTCGGAGCTGATTGCCGCTTGTCCGAAACAGCACTTCTTTCAGCAGAGGCCGCTCGACGTGGCTGAGCACTTCCTCGTACAGGTCGGCGATCGGATAGCCTTCGAGCCGCTGAAGCAACGCCCGCAGCTTGACCCGTACGGTTTCCTCCAGCGAAAGCTGTTCGAGCGGCACGCGCTCTTGCAGGGGAGGCAGCACCGCTTCGATGTCCGACAGCTCGATCGTACTGCCACGACTGCGCAGCGCCGAGCGATTGATGACGTCCCGCAGCTCCGCGACATTGCCCGGCCAGCTATACCGCAGGAGCTGATCGACCGCCCGACTGCACAGCCGCCGCGTCTGCCCGAGCTGTTCCGCCAGCAGCGTTAGAAAATGCTCAGCCAGTAGCGGCACATCGCCGGCCCGCTCTCGCAACGCAGGAATCCGCAGCCTCGTCACCTGATGCAGCCCGAGCAGCTCCGCCGCCAACACGCCCGATTCCAGCAGCCGAGGCAGCTCGACATCGCTCGTTAGGATCAGCCGGGGCAGCGCCACCACCGCTTCGGGCTCGGAACGCTCGCCCGCCTGCTCATGGCCACGGCGCTCCAAGAGATCCTGGAGCACCCGCCGGAGCCGCGCCGAACCGTAGGGCAGATCCTTGACCAGCAGCGTCCCACCGTGCGCCCGCTTGAGCTTGCCGATGGCCCGCTCGGTATCGGCGTACTCGGCATCAATGCGAATGAACGCCCCGGCCCGCCGCAGAGAGCTGGCATGGATGTGTCGACCGATGTGTTCGCGACCACTGCCGCGCTCTCCTTCGAGCAAAAGCGGGGTCTCGACCAGTGCGGCCTGGCTGACCTGCTCGCGGAGCCGCTGCGTCGCTGGCTCTTCTCCCACCAGGGCAATGCAGAGCGGAAGGCTGGACGGCTTCATGCGCAGGCCGCCTTGGGCTCGCAGGCGATTTGCACCTCGACTGGTTGCGCGATCGCGGCAGGCTCAGGGGTCGCCGAAAGCGCCACCCGCAGCCGAGGTCGCCCTTTGGCCAGCTCCCCGAAGTAGTCGAGCGTCGCCGCAATCAGTGCCTCTGGGTCACGTGGCGGTCTGCTTTGATCGCGCAAATCCGCCGAGCCCGGCAGACCTTTGGTGTACCAAGCGACCGACTTGCGAATCTCGTGGATCAGGCGCTTGTCCTCGGTACGGCCTCGCATCAGCGAGCAGTGACGCAAGAACACCTCGCTGCGCTCTTCCACGGTCGGCGCGCCCAGCACCGGCTGTCCGCGCAGCCAGGCCTTGATGTCCCGAAACAGCCAGGGGTTGCCGAGTGCCCCGCGACCAATCATCACCGCATCACAGCCGGTCTCGGTCCGCATCCGCACATAGTCGAGTAGCGAGACCACATCGCCATTGCCCACCACCGGCACCCCCGCAGGAACCGCATCGCGAACCTTCTTGATGATGTCGAGCGACGACTTGCCCGAAAAACCTTGGGTGCGGGTGCGACCATGGACGGTGATCATCGCGGCGCCCGCCTCGACCATGGCACAGGCAAACTCGGGGGCATTGAGGTGCTTTTCATCCCAGCCCGCCCGGTGTTTCACGGTCACGGGCACGTCTTGGGGCAGCACCGCCCTCACCGCTCGCACCATCTGCTGCGCCAGCTCGGGCTCTTTCATCAGCGCCGAACCACACGCTCCGGCCACGACACGCTTGGCCGGGCAACCCATGTTGATGTCGACCAGGGACGCCCCGATATCGCGAGCCAGCAGGGCCGCTTGCGCGAGCGCCTCCAGCTCTCGACCGAAAATTTGCACGCCGAACTGCCGTCCGTCCAGCGACGCGGTCAGCTTCTGGGTCGTCTTCTTCGCACCTTCACACAGCGCCCGCGCTGATAGGAACTCGGTGATGGTCAAGCCCACGCCGTGCTCTTCGCAGATGGTACGAAACGGCAGGTCCGTGACCGCCGCCATAGG
>CALLYL010000004.1 GCA_937859535.1 uncultured Myxococcales bacterium | reverse complement strand
GGGACCATGTCGAAGAACACCCTGACCATCACCGATAACCGCACCGGCAAGAACTACGAGCTTCCCATCACCGACGGCTCCATTCGCTCCGTCGACCTGCGTCAAATCAAGACCGGGGACGACGACTTTGGACTGATGGGCTATGACCCGGCGTACCTGAACACCGCATCCTGTCGGTCGGCGATCACGTTGATCGACGGTGACAAGGGCATCCTGCGTTACCGAGGCTACCCGATTGAGCAGCTCGCCGAGACCTCGAGCTACCTCGAGGTCGCCTACCTGCTCTTTTACGGCGAGCTTCCGAACCAACAGCAGCTTGCGCACTGGGTCGAGCAGATCACGACCCACACCTTCGTTCACGAGAACGTGAAGACCGTCATCGAGGGTTTCCGCTACGACGCCCACCCGATGGGCATGTTCCTCGCGACGATTGGTGCGCTGTCGACGTTTTACCCCGAGGCCAAGCACGTCCACGACAAGAACATCCGCATGCTCAACGTCGTGCGGCTACTTGCCAAGGTACCGACGATCGCCGCGTGGTCGTTCCGTCACAGCCAGGGCTTCCCGTTCGTCTACCCGGACAACCAGCTTAGCTTCGCTGGCAATTTCCTGGCGATGATGAAGCGGATGAGCGAGCCGCGCTACAAGCCGAACCCCATCCTCGAGCGCGCTCTCGACGTACTGTTCATCCTCCACGCCGATCACGAGCAGAACTGCTCGACCTCGGTGATGCGTGCGACCGGCAGCTCGCTTGTTGATCCGTACTCGGCGGTGGCGGCGGCTTCGGCGGCGCTCTACGGTCCGCTCCACGGTGGTGCCAACGAGGCGGTGCTCCGTATGCTCGCCGAGATCGGCAGCCTGTCGAACGTCCCGGCCTTCGTCAAGGAAGTGAAGGAAGGCAAGGGCGAGAAGAAGCTGATGGGCTTCGGCCACCGGGTCTACAAGAACTACGATCCGCGCGCCAAGGTCATCAAGCGCCTCGCCGAGCAGGTGTTCGAGGTGACGGGCCGCAACAAGCTTCTCGACATCGCCGTCGAGCTCGAGCGCATTGCGCTTCAGGATGACTACTTCGTCAAGCGCAAGCTGTACCTGAACGTCGACTTCTACTCGGGCCTCATCTACCAGGCCATGGGCTTCCCCGTCGACATGTTCCCGGTGCTGTTCGCGATTCCGCGTACCTCGGGCTGGCTGGCGCAGTGGTGCGAGATGCTCGACGACCCCGAGCAGAAGATCGCCCGTCCCCGCCAGATCTACACCGGCGTTGATCGTCGCGACTATCCCGCCGATCGCCCGAACCCGTTCGAGTACGAGCGCAAGCGCGGCTAAGTCTTAGGGGCGCTCCCGGCGTCCCTGTGTCCACGCAAGCGGCACAATGGGCCACGGCCTGTGGCTGGTTGCGAATTGCCCCCCGACCGACCTCGCTTCCTCCAAGGTCGCAATGACCTCTGTCCCCAGCACGATGCTGCCTGGGGATCTTCGCGCAGACACCAAGTCTCCGGCGAGACCATGCCAGTAGGCTGCGGCACACGCGGCGTCAAACGTGGCCCAACCGGCAGCGAGCAGCGCCGCAATCATTCCGGTGAGCACATCACCCATCCCACCCGAGCCCATTCCCGGATTTCCCGTTGGGATCACCGCCAATCGCGATTCGCTGGCTCGTTTCGCGGGTTCCGGCGGCTCAACGACGAGCGTCCGTGCTCCTTTGAGTACGACCACCGATCCTGTCTTTTCGGCGATGGTGCGGGCCGCTGTGACGCGATCCGCTTGAATCGCCGCCGACGTGGTGCCGAGCAGGCGCGCCGCTTCTCCCGGATGTGGTGTGAGCACGGTTGCTGCCCCACGGCGAGCGCGTGCCAGCAAGTGCGACTCGGCACCGACCAACTGGTTGATGGCTTCGGCATCGAACACCATGGGCTGCGGACCGTGAGCCAACAGGGCGAGCAGCAGCTCGCGGATGGCCGGCACCGGTGCCAGACCTGGTCCAACAGCCAGCGCGCTCTTGCCGCTGAGTGCGGGCAGTAGCTGGGCTTCTAGGGCGGGTTCGGCGAGTACATAGGGCAGCGTCATCGCCTCGGGACAGCGGCTACCCAGCGAGCCGTCTTGGGCATCTTTTGGCAGAGCTAATGTACACAGTCCAATACCGGTCCGCAGGGCGGCTTCCGTCGAAAGCAGCGCAGCACCGAGCTTCCCTGGGGAGCCTGCAATGATCAACAAGTGACCATGGCTGCCCTTATGGCCGACCGCCGAGCGTGGTGCCGCAAGTGGTGCGAGCACACTGGCGTCGACAAGCTGAGCGCTGACCTTGTGCCTTGGACAGAGCGAATTCGGGATGCCAATGTCGGCGAGGAATATCTCGCCTGCGAACAGAAAACCCGGTGAACCGACGAGCCCGAGCTTGGGAAACGCCAGCGTGACGGTGAAATCAGCTCGGACGATGCACGGTTCTGTCGTTGCGTCGCTGGGAACACCTCGATCGGCATCGAGTCCTGATGGCAAATCGACGGAGACGGTGACTGCCCGGCTGGCGTTTATGCTCGAAATGACCTGCGCGAGTCCTCCGGTAACCGAGCGCTGAAGCCCGGTACCGAGCAGCGCATCGACGATGAGGTCTTCACGCTGAAGGCTGGCCAGTCGTTCCCGAAGCAGGGTTGTATCTCGATCACAGAAATGAGCCGTGACCCCAGCGGCTTCAGCGGCTACCAGGTGCAATAGCGCATCGCTGCGAACTCTGGAGCGCTCAGCGACGACCCACAACTCGAAGCGAAGGCCTTGTTCGTGGAGGTAGCGTGCGATCACCATACCGTCGCCACCGTTGTTACCCGGCCCCGCGATGACGAGGATCTGCGCCTGACCAAGGTTGATCTTCGTCGCGTCATGAAGCTGGTGGAGCACCGTGACCACACCGCGACCAGCGCTTTCCATCAGGATGCCACCAGGGATTCCCAGCCTCGCAATCGTGTCTTCGTCGAGTGCACGCATCTCGGTGGCGGTCGGCAGCGGCATCATGAGGGCTCTCCGTTTCGCTCGGCGATGACCACGGCGCTGGCCATGTCGCCCTGGTGGGTCAACGAGACGTGCAGCCTTGCGATTCCGAGCCGCTCGGCGGCTTGCCGCGCTGCGCCGTGAAGGGTGATCGCTGGTCCACCATTTGGATTCTGTACAACTTCCAACTCATGCCAACGTAAGCCATCCGGTACGCTGAGCGCCTTGAGGAGCGCTTCCTTGGCGGCGAAACGGGCGGCATAGTGCTGGCTCGGAGAGGAGCGGCTGTCGCAATAGCTACGCTCGCCATCAGTGAACACGCGGGCTGCGAAGCGACCGGCGCTGCGCGAGAGTGCTCGCTCCATGCGTGAGATCAAGCACAAGTCAAGGCCAACACCAACGATCATCGATAGGCACAGATACCACACTTGGGTGGCTATTCGTCGCTTGTGCTGCCATCCCGTGGCTCGGCTGGGTCGAGCGGATCTTCCGTTGGATCACTGCTTGGTAATCCACCTCGTTCTGGATCGGCATTCGGCGGGACCGACGGCCCACCAATCCGCAGTGGCGGTGCCGAACACTCATCGTCGCTTCCAACGGGTGGCAGCGAGCGTCCGCCGGTCAGCACCGTCAGCGTCGCCTCGATCGAGAGGCGCTTTTGTTCATCGCTGCGCGAGAGTGCTCCCGCTTGACGGTGTAGATGACAGCGCTCGGCCAGAAGGCGTGCCACCCGTTCCTGTAGCCGCAGACGGAGCAGGGCGCGGCGCTGTTCCTCTTTGGCAAGCTGAAGCTCCTCATGGGGCATCACCAGTCGCGCCAAGTCCCAGTGGGCACTGAGTGCGTAATTGACGCGGTCGTTGTCGGTCTGAGGGGTTTCGAGCAAGAAGTCACGACTCGCAGTGAGCTGCCAGCCACGCCCGAAAGTCAGCCGAAGCTGGGGCAGTAGTGGTGCCAGGTGGAGTCGCAGCCGTAGCGAGCGGGTGCGCGATGGACTTAGCTCTGCCGTGTCGACGGCAGCGCGTAGGATGGCTTGGTCCTTGGCGCTGGGGGCTGGGGCTGCGTGCGCAGATACTTCGAGAAGAACAGCCAACAAGAGACACAAAATTGAGCCGCGATCGAACATGAGATCCTCCTAACCAGTGGTGGTTGCGTGAGATGTTCGGCGGCCCGATAAAACAGTTGCGTGGTTAGCTGCTCAATCGTTCGAATGTTGTCGCGAGGAGGCCGTGATGGTCCGAGTCGAAAAGCAAGACGAGGTGTGGACGGTGGTCTTGAGCCGTCCCGAAGTTCGCAATGCTGTGGACCGTGAGACGGCTGCGGCACTTGTGCAGGCCTTTTGTCACTTTGATCGCGATCCCGAGGCAAGGGTTGCGGTGCTGTTTGGCGATGGCGGACATTTTTGCGCAGGGGCGGATCTCAAGCAGGTGGCTAAGGGGGAGCCAAACCAGCTCAGCGTTGATGGAGATGGGCCGATGGGACCGACGCGGATGCGTCTTGGGAAGCCCGTGATTGCCGCGATCTCGGGATATGCCGTCGCTGGAGGATTGGAGCTGGCGTGTTTCTGTGACCTGCGCGTCGCCGAAGAGAGCGCGGTGCTCGGGGTCTTTTGCCGCCGCTTCGGGGTACCGCTGATCGACGGTGGTACGGTTCGCCTGCCGCAGATTGTCGGGCTCGGACGGGCGCTCGATCTGATCCTGACGGGACGCCCGGTCAGCGCCAGTGAAGCGCACGGGATGGGGCTGGTGAATCGGGTGGTGCCGACAGGTATGGCACGGCGGAGTGCCGAGCAGCTCGCGAAGGAGCTGGCGCGGCTGCCGCAGAACTGTCTACGCAGCGATCGAATGGCGACGCTGCTTCAGTTCGATGAACCGAAGCCGATCGACGAAGCGTTGCGTCGCGAGTTTCAGCTAGGGATGCAAACGATTTTGTCGGGAGAGACGGTCGGAGGGGCGACAGCCTTTGCCTCGGGCGCAGGCCGTCACGGCAAGTCGGGTGCTTAGCCGATCTTTCCGTAGAGCAGGAAGGCGATGAGCAGCGAGTAGATGACCAGCGACTCGATGAGGGCGAGACCGAGGATCATCGGGGTGAACAGCTTGTCCGAGGCACCCGGGTTGCGGGCGATGCCGTCGAGAGCAGCCGCAGCCGCACGACCCTGACCGAGTGCGCCACCGAATGCGGCGATGCCGAGTCCGAGCGCCGCAGCAAGAGCGTACCAGCGGGCGTTTTCAGCCTTGGCAACTTCCGGCGAAGCCGCCTGAGCGTAGGCAGCCGAGGTAGCCATCAGGGTCACAAGCGCAGCCATGGCCGCGAGCATGTACTTGGAGATTTTGGTCGTCATGTTTCGTGTTCCTCCTTGAAAAGGCAGCGTTTGGTTTTCTTTACCGGTCTTGAGTTTGTGAATCAATCTTCCCATTCCCGAGTAGGAAACGGGCTGACCTCGGCGGCTCAGCGGCTCGCCGGGGGATGTTTAGTGCGCGTGGGCGTGTTCGCCGTGGGCCTCGTGGCCGTGATCGTCGTCGTGATCGTGCGTGGCGACGGCCATGTTGATGTAGACCATCGACAGCAAGCAGAACACCAGCGTCTGGATCACTGCGACCATGGTGCCGAGGATCAGGAACGGCACCGGAACGAGCAGCGGCACCAGGAAGAAGAACACGCCGACGACCTTGTGGTCCGAAACCATGTTCCCCATCAAACGCATCGACAGCGACAGCGGACGGGCCAAGTGACCGATGATCTCGATCGGGATCATGATCCAAGCCAGCCACCAGATTGGGCCCGCAAAGTGCTTGAGGTAGGCGACGATGCCCTGGGCTCGGATGCCCTCGACGTGGGTGATCACAAACACCGTTAGCGCCAGCGCCACGTTGGTCTTTAGCGTCGAGGTCGGAGGCACCATACCGGGGATGAGCGCCAGCACGTTGCTAAAGAAAATGAAGCACGCGATGGTTCCGATGAGCGGCAGATACTTCCGCCCGTTTTGCTCGCCCATGATGTTGCGGGTCAGGTTCCACAGCGCATCGCCGACGACCTCGAACAGGTTGCGTAGCGAGAACTTGGCCGGTGGAACAATTGCGTCGTCGCCGCCCCGGCGCATCGCTGACGAAAAGCTCATTGCACCAAGCGTTACGAACGCCAGCACCAGCAGTGCTGAAAAGACGTGCGTTAGGTTGAAGTGCGAGTCGACGAACGGACCGCCCTGAAAAAAGAAGCCCTGCGACGGATCTTCACGTCCCAGATACTGCTTTGCCCAGGCGATCAGGTTGGCCAGCCCAGGCAGAAAATCGAACCAGGTGGATTCCTCACCCATTGCTCACCAGTTCTCCATTGGAAGCGGGTGCGGACATTCCCCACTGCACGGCCCGCACCACGATCGAAAGCGGCAAAACCGACAGACCGACACACAGGCCGATCCCATCGAGAGATAACAGCGTAAGACCAAGATAAATGAGCGCGCCCAGCAGCAGCAGCTTGAGCTGAAACAGCACCACGATCAACCCGACTGACTGACGGCGGGCGAGGCGCTCACCAAAAAAGCGAATCGCTCGCGCATTCAAGATGCTGAGCAGTACGCCGTACGACACCGAAAGCTGAAGCCGCAGCGCACACCCGATGATCGCTCCCGCCACAAGCAGTACGCCCAGCGCGAGCGAGATCCGCTCGATGGTACGAAGGTGAGCCCCACGGCTCTCTGTCACGGCAGGCAGGTTCACGGTTTTTTCTTAAGCTGGCTTTGATAGCGCTTTGCGACGCGCCACAGTTCGTTAAATCCGGTCGCGATCCCGAGAACCACTCCCACCATCAGCAGGTACGGCTTGGTTCCCCATTTTTTATCGAGAAAGGTGCCTAGTGCAGCTCCAATGACGATGGAAACGCCAAAGAAGAGGCCCAGATAGCTCAGGTTTGCCGCCTGAAGCCACATACTCTTTCCGTTGTTTGCGATCGCTTCCTCCTTGACACTTGCGCGCCGCTGCTTACCACACCGCGACCGGGCTAGGCAACCGTTTTCCCCTTTTGGCGAGCCTTGTCAGGACCAGGTACTGTGGGGCATGCTCCTGTCCGCGTCGGCGCTCATCATGGACTTGTGCCACAGCCCGCGCAGAAGCCACTTTGTGAAGGAGTCACCATGACCCTGGCCGTCACTGACCGCGTAAAAGAGATCCTCTCCTACTATCCATCCGACAACCCCGGTACGTTGACCAACTTGGCGCGTTTGCTCATGCACGGACGCCTGGCGGGCACAGGGCGGATGGTCATCCTGCCGGTCGATCAGGGCTTCGAGCACGGTCCATATCGCAGCTTTGGGATGAACCCCGAAGGCATGGACCCGGAATACCACTTCCGTTTGGCCATCGAATCGGGCTGTGCAGCCTATGCGGCACCGCTGGGATTTTTGGAGGCCTGTGCGGGCAAGTTCGCGGGACAGGTTCCGCTCATCCTCAAGCTCAATAACAGTGACTCGCTGTCGAAGCTGGAGCCGTGCTCGGCGCTGACTGGGTCGGTCAAAGATGCGCTACGGCTCGGCTGCGTCGGCATCGGCTTTACGATCTATCCCGGTTCGTCGTCTCGCAACGAGATGTATCGCCAGCTTCGTGATCTGACGCTCGAAGCGAAGGAAGCGGGCCTGGTCGTAGTGACGTGGAGCTATCCGCGTGGTGCCAACCTGTCCAAAGATGGCGAGACGTCGCTCGACGTGGCTGCCTATGCGGCGCACATTGCCGCACAGCTTGGCGCGCACATCGTCAAGGTCAAGCTGCCCAAGGATCGCATCGAGCAGTCCGAGGCCCAGAAGGTCTACGATGCGCACAAGCCACCGCGTGCGACCCTGGCCGAACGGGTTCGTCACGTCGTAAACTGCACCTTCGCCGGCAAGCGGATCATCATCTTTTCCGGTGGTGAAGCGAAGGACAGCGACGCATCGGTGCTGGACGACATCCGGGCGATTCGCGATGGCGGCGGCTACGGCTCGATCATCGGTCGCAACTCGTTCCAGCGCCCGTTTGCACAGGGCAAGAAGCTGCTCGAAGACATCATGGACATCTACAAGTAGCTCGGTGTTGGCTCGCTCGGTGTGATGAATTCGCGACGGTAGCTGTGGTGCGAAGTCGGTTGACTCCCCACAGCGGGTCGGCAAATCATGGGGCCCATGCCAAGCCCGGCCAGCGTGCTGTCAATCTGTGGATTGCTTGTCCTTGGGGCCTGCCAAGACGGATCTGGGCCCGACACTTTGCTTCCGGAGCGTCCGCTGCAGCTTCGCTCGGTGAAGTGGAACGCGAAAGACGCACCGACGGGGAAGATTGCAGCCGTGGCGGGGCTCGGCGAGGACACGGTGGTGTTTTCGGAGCTGGGGGCCATGGTCTTTACGGCGGGCCTTTTGCTTTCCACCGATGTCGGTGCCAAGAGCTGGAAAACGGCGACGGTGATTCCGGCGGGCGATCTCGCAGGCGCATGGCTGATCGGAATTGATGGGAAAGGTCGGGTCCGGCGGCTTCGCGATCGTGCCGTGATGGAAGATGTCTCGGACCGGTACGGACTGACTGGCGAGGTGGTGGAAGAGGCTGTGGCGCTGGATACATCGGCGCAGGCCGCGTTTGGACTGCGGGCGAGCCTGGCGGTCGCGGATGGTCAGAAGGTCACGCGCTATCCGATTGCCATGCATGGGCTCGCTGGCGGGAGCGGGCGGGTGGTCGGTCTTTCAGAAGGTGGAGTCTCGGTGTTTGAGCCAGGTACCGGCCAGGTGACTCGCTATCCGGTCGATGCGCCGGTCGCGGCCCTGATTGATACAGCGGGACGGCTGGTGGTGGCGACGGCAGACACGCTCTACCGCGAGCAGGAAAAGTCCCTGAGCAAGCTATATCTGTCGAGTGAGGCGCCGATTCGTGGGCTGGTGCTGTCCAGTGGTGTGGTGTGGGTGCAGATGGGTGACACGCTGGCTGTGCTCGGCGAAAGCGAGGTCCGGCGGGCTCCATCTGCCGCACTCCCTGCGGATGCGAAGCTGCTGAGTTCCTCGACAGGCGACGTCTGGTTTTTGTCCAACGGAACGCTGCGACGCTTTGGCGAAGATACCGGGGGTGGTGCAGTCGAGGAACAGTGGCAAAACACCGTGCAGCCGGTGTTTACGAGGCTGTGTAGCATCTGTCACATGCCAGGAGGGAGCGCGAACCTCGATTTGTCGACGTATAAGTCGTGGAATGTGCGGCGGACGCAGATTCGTCAGCGGGTGGTCGATGGCAAGCCGACACCGATGCCGCCGAAAGGCGCGGGATCACTGACGCAGGATGAGCGGATGGCAGTGACTGCTTGGCTCGACGCGAGCCTGTAGCCAGCGCGATTACTTGTACTTGACGCCGCCGAGGACCGCATACCCACATGGGTCGTGGGTGAAATGGATGACGGCAGCGGGGCCCAAGGCAGTGGTGGCGCTGGCGGTCGCTTTCGGAATGTACTCGCCTTCGACCTCGATTTGGTCACGCGCCTTGAGCGGGATCTCTTTGGGCAGGCCGGTCATATCGGTGGCGGTTTGAATGTTCATCGCCACCTCGACGTTGGTGGTGTCGATGATGGACGCCTTGTATACCCACGGCGTGTTGATGATCGTGCCGTGGACGATCTCGTGAGGACCATTGCGGCCGGTCTTGACGCCTTTGTACTCGTCGACGCGCAGGACGACCTGGATGCCGGTTACTCCTGCTGAACGCTGGAAGCAGCTCGCAGGCGGCAACATCGGAGCAGGCCAGCCTTGGTCGGCTGCACCGCCGAGGTCGCGAAGTACGGCCCCATCACCCAGACCGGCGTCGCCAATCGTTTGTAAATCGAACCCAGCGTCGGTAAGCGGAGCGCCGGTTCCATCAAGTTCGCGACAGCCTCCAAGTAGGCTCAGACCGAGGAATAGTCCGACGACCAAGCGGGACATAGAGGAAGCAATTCGGATGGGTTCGGTGTGTCGCAAGGGATTCTCGCAAGCAGAAGTTCGATTGCGAGGATACACAACTGTAGGGGTCGAGTGATCCGATTCGTGGGGTCGGTCTATCGTGGGTGCAAGCGGTCAAAGAGCGCGGCGTTTTGCGGGGCGATGAAGAAGTTGCACAGGTCGGTGAGATCGGCCTCTGCCTCGGCTTGGGCAGAGGTTTCACCTTCACCCAATCGCAGATAGTGACCAGCTTGGGAGGAGGCACCATCTTGTGAAGCAGCGACATCCACGCCGAGAAGCACACTGCGTGCCGCGAGCAGATCTCCGCAAACAAGCAGTGCCGCACGCTGAAGAGCCCGACGGATCGCCACTCGATAGGCAAGTGAAGTGGTGTCAAATTCGGCTTGATCGCGCATCAGATCCTGGAGCCGCTTGCTCGCTCGATAGGCCAGCTCTCGTTTCCAGGTCGAGACATCATCCGCGAGCTTCTGGTTCTTTTGCGGACCGAACGCTCGAACCGCAAGCTGCACGAGCTTGCCAAGATCCGCGGCCGGCATCGACATCGGCAGGATGAACTCGGGGCGCAAACCCTCGACGGCTCGGGCGACCAGGAACAGCAGCTCCATGGCGGGACGCTTGGCAAGCTGCGGCGAGGCAATCACTGCCGTTGGAAGCTTGGCCATGATGCGCGGCACTGCCAGCGTGTGACCGGCGGGTCGATACAAACCGGCGCGCTGGTTGCCGAGTACGCGACTCGACAGCGCGAAGGCGCGAGCCAGCTCATCGGCAGAAGATTCGTTGCCTTGCAGGCGGTCTGTGCCTTGCACCCCCAGTGCATCGAGCGCCGGAGCTTTGAGTGCGTATACACCCTCCCACAGAGCGGACAGCATCTCCGCCATCGCTCGGGCCTCGGGATCGGCGAGCTTTGCGTGATCGCTCTCGTCGAGCTTGGTATCCTTCGGCGGTAGCGTCTGTGCGGGTGGCGCAGGCTGACTCGCATCGAGGAGGTGCCGAAGCTGGGCCAGTCGCCACGCGGCCCCCTTGTTTTGCGCTCGTTCCTCCACGGACTGAAGCTTGACCAGCAGCGTGAGATCGAGCGGTGTCGCCGCGAGCAGGGAGTGCAGATGACCCCGTGCCCGTTCGTGTTCGGTTTCCGGCAGTACCTCCAGCACCGATCGCCGGAGACCGAGTGCTTCGGCCGGTGCCAGATCAGGCACCACCACAAGCGCTCGCTCGTAGGCTTGTGCGGCCATCGCACCATCACCCTTGCGGGCATGGATGATCGCCGCACGTACCCATAGATCCTTCAACTGGGAGCGCCACTCGGGACCACGGGGTGTCGACGAGCTACTCTCTGTGGCCGCCGCCGCCTGGAGTAGGGCCGGGAGTTTCTCGTGAGATTCGTCGTCGCTGGCTTGCTCCAGATATTCCGCAATCAGTCCAAGTTGGGCCGGGGTTCCGGTGAGTGCTTGCAGCAGCAGTTCTTTCGTCGCTGCGCTGTCTCCTCCACGCATTGCACAGTTCGCGGCACGCTGGAGCCACACGCTCTTGCCTTTGACCGTCTCAGCCAACTGCGCGAGTCGTTCGGCGTACCCACGGGCGTCGGCCAGTTCACCGAGGCGCTCGGCATGTTCGTAGACCTGTGCCAGCAGCGTGGTCCAATCATCACGCAGCGTGCCATCGCTATCGTCGGCAAGAGGCGGGAGCAGCGCTAGCGCCTGCTTGAGCAACTCCTGCGCCTTCAATACATCGCCGAGTGGACCGGCACACAGTGCGGCTGCCCGCTGATAGTCACGTCGTGCGGCCTGATGATTGCCGGCCTGCGCGGCTTGGCTGGCTCGTCCGGTGAGCATGGTCAACGAGTGCTCGGCATCCGCACTTTGGCCACCCAGCAGCAGGACATCCAGATAGTGATTCGTCGCAGATGTGTGATCGGGCACCACGGACAGGGCGGCTTGCCAGAGCCCACGGGCTTCGTCGAGCTTCCCGACAGCCTGTGCCGCTAGTCCGGCTTGATCGAGGAGGTTGGCCAGTCGCTCGCTGGACAGCGGTGCAGGCAGCGCTTCCTGGTCGGCGGCAAGGCTGAGTAGCGGTCCAAGGTGCTCTAGCGCGGTTTCGAAGTCACCCTGTGCAAATGCGGCTTCTCCGAGCCACAGCTTATCTGCCAACGAGCCCGGTGCGAGTCGTTCGGCTTCCTTGAGCGCCGTGAGCGCACCGTCGAGCTTACCAAGTTCCTGCCTGACACTTGCTTGTCGTCTGAGCAGCCGTGCTCGTTCAATGTCCGGCAGGATTGATTCGCTACTCACTTCCGTCGACAACGTCGCCGAAATCAGTTGATCGATGCGGGCATGTGCGCCACTTGGTCCCAGCAGATCAAGCAGCGCCAGCGTCGGTTCTAGCAGACCTGGCGACGAGGCCAACGCTGCTTCAAAGAAGCGAACTGCATCGTCGGTTTTCCCTTCCGCGAGCGCTCTGTGACCCAGATGAACCTGGAGCTCGGCGGCGCGACTGCCGATCAGTTCGGCCTCGTGGATGGCTCGTTGCGCCAGGGCTTGAGCCTCCTCGCTGTTGCCTTGCCGACGGGCCAGCTCGAACAGAGGTACCAACACTTGACCGAGAACCCGCCGGACCAACGTCTTTTGAGCGGGTGTTACCGTTGGTGCCGCATCGACGCGCAATAGTGCGTCCCCAAGCAGCTTTTGGGCGGTCGCGATGTCCTCTTGCGCCGCCATGGCAACCTGCGCCGCTTGCCGCAGTGCCGCAACCGCTGCTTCGAGGTCGGTCTGCTGAGATGACAATCGCACCAGCGCCGCAACGAGGCTGCTGTGGTTGGCATTGCGCTGATGCAGCTCGATGAGGGTGCGTAGCGCCTCCGCCGAGTTTGGAGTGCGCGTGAGCACTTGCTCGAGAGCCGTCTCTGCCGAGGCAAAGTGACCCTGTTCAAGGTCAAGCTGTGCGACTCGCAGATGGCGCTCGGCCAGCGTCGCCGCATCACCTCCGCTTCGTTCTGCTAGCTCCAGTCGCTGTGCCGCGATCGTTCGTGCCCTGGCCAGGTCTTTGCGCGCAACCAGCAAATCCTGCTGCTCGGCAAGCAGCGCGTCGTCGCCAGGTCGGAGCTGGCTCAGGTCGGTCAGGATCTGGAGCAGCCGGTCGGGCAGCGTCGCGTCAATCACCGCCGGTTCTTCGCCATCTCGCGGTGTCGATTCGCTGGGTGCCTGCAACCGCTGTTTGGTGAGCTCGTACTGCTTATGGAGCAGGGCTTCCCTCTCCTCGGCGAGCTGCGGCGGTGTTACTTGTAACCGCTCCATCAGCAGGGCATCGAGTTCGCCTTGACGCTGGAGTTTTCCGAGGAGTCTCTCGACGGTATTCCACGCAGCGTCACGTTGCTCACGCAGTGGATCCCCCACGGGGAGGGTGTCGCCGCTCTGCAGACGCTGTCCTTGCGCTGTCAGCGTCTGGCGCAGCGCGGAAAGCGACAAACTGAGGGCCTCGTCCGACTCATTTTGCTTGCGTTCGAGCAAATCTGCCGCTTGGAGCAAGGCTCGTGCCGCTTCGACGGGCGAGGTCGAGCGCTGGGCCCCTTGTTTGTACGCATCAATGGCTCGAGTAAACGTCTTCTGCGCCTCGAACAGCTTGGCCATCGACAGGTGTGGCCCCGCGTTGCTGTCGTCGATAGCTACGGCTTGCTGTAGCGCGTTGAGCGCGGGCTGGAACTTGTTGATCTCGCGATAGACCTCGGCAAGCTCGATGAGCAGCTTGAGCTGCGCCGATTCGGTCAGCAGCGGACGTCGCTTTTCGAGCAGGGCAGCCAAATCGGCGAGTCGTCTTTGTTGACGGTAGACTCGCTCTAGGCCGGCCATGGCCTCGTCAGCTAGGTCGCTGTGCTTGAGCGCTTCTTGATAGCGCCTCTCGGCTTGACCGAGTCGCGCCCGTCTTTCGTCCGCCTGCGCTGCATCGATCAGCACTCGCGCCGCCCACTCTGGTGCGCCCGCTTCGGTCAGTTGATTGGCCAGGTTGTCGAGTGTCGTCACAAGCTTGGCGGCAGGTTCGGTTTCGCCCTGGGCCGCCCGCAACAAACCGTCTAGTACGCTGCGAATCTGCTGCTGCTCAGCGAGTAACTCGGGCGTGAGCTGCGGCACGAGCAGCTCGGCCAGAGGCTGGGCTGATTTCCCGCTGGTCGGTAGGCCGGCTGGGAAATACGTCAGCCGCAGCGCTTGCCCGGCTGCGTCGACCGCTCGCACCGAGTCTGACGCGCCTTGCTGCCAGAGCGACGCCAAATAGAGCATTCGTTGACGGAGCAGCTTCGGCTGATTGGCCACCTGTGCTCGCTCGGCGCGGGCCACTTCGTCCCACGCCAGCAGACCCATCTTTTGACCGATTCGGAACAGTCGACCACGCATCTCGGCTTGGGCATCGCTGCCCTCGGTACACAGACTCAGCGCTTTGATGCAGGCCTTCAGCGCTCGCTGCGGATCGTTGCCAAAATCATCGAGCCAGCCGGCTCCCTCGCAGGCCACTTGCTGTCGACGGAGATCGCTCTGCGCCCGTTCTTGTCGACGGGCATCGACGGTAACCGCTTCCTTGATCTGGCCACTGAGCAGCGCCAGTCGGTGAATTTCAACAATCGTCTCCGCAAACACCGCATCGGCATTCACGTCATCGCTGTGGTCTCGTTCACCGCCGACGGTGAAGGCATGCAGTCGTTCGCCAAGAGCGCCGGCTGGATCGAACAGCACTTGTTCGCGCACCTTCGCCGATTCTCCGAGCAATTGGTGAATGCGCAGCGCCGTTTCTTCAATGCCCGCATCGGTCATCCGGACCAGTTCATCGACGAGAGAGCGGTAGACGTGTGCCAGCTCTCGCGCCAGCGACACCGACTCGAGCGCCAGCTCGCTGCTCTGCTCACCGCCCTTTTTGTGAACCGCTCGTACCACCCGATCCATCTCGACGAGCAGCCGACCTTGTGGGCTCTTTGGATTGGTCGCCGCCATCGCTGAGCTGACGGTGATCGGCAGCGATTTCTTGAGCAGCCGGAACGCCTGAATCGGATCGCCCAGCTTCTGTTCGAGGATCGACGATGCTGCCAGCGCCGAGTCGAGTGGCACATCCAGCTTGGCCGCGAGCGCCCGCTCGACGCGCTGAATATGTAGCTCCGACAGCGGCTTCCACTGCTCGTACTTTTGCGCAATCTCGGCGAGCTGGTCGATCGACATCAGGTCCGGAGCCAGCTCGAATGCCTGAATGCGCAGCGCAAAGCCATCAATCGGCTGGTTCAGTTTTTCTTCGTAGACCTGGGCCAGCTCGACGAGGATGGCCGCTGCCTGCATCGCTTCGTCTTGCTCGACCGCGAGGTTGAGCCGCTGCTGACCAATCGACACCACATCGTCCCAGCGACCGCGCTGCGCCGACATCTGGCTCATCGCTTCGAGCGCTTGGGTGATCAGCCGACGGAGAGCCGCTCGCTCGGGGCTGCCATCGGGAAGCTCGGGAGCCAGCCGCACCGCTCGCTCATACGACAGATAGGCACGACCGTTGTCTTTGCTGCGGGTCTGCCACAGCCGGGCAATTTCAATCGCACGTTCGACGCGGGCCACCGGATCTTCGGTGAGTAGCAGCTCACGCTCTTCGCACGCCACCGCCGCTCGTACATCGCCCAGCTCTTCGTACAGCCCGCGTAGATGACGGTGGACGCGCAAATCGACGATCGGCGTCTCGGCCTGCACTTTTTCGAGCAATTCGGCGGCTTTTTGCGGACTGCCCATGTGCTGACCGAGTACCTCGGCCAGATCGAGCGCCAGCGTCAGTCGTTCCCGTGGCGGCAGCGGTGGATCCATCGGCTCGAGCTGCTTTCGGAGGATTTGTTCCAGCTCTTTCCACTCGCTGCGGACGCGATGGATCTTCTGCAAGGCCGCCAGCGCTTCGCCATCGGTGGGCAGCCGGACGAGCACGTCACGGAACGCTCGCAGGCTCTTGTCGAGGAGCTGCGGGTCGTCGGCTTGCAGCGTCAGTCGTCCAAGCAGTCGATGCAGTTCTGGGCCGCTGCGATTGCTCTGTTTTTGGACTAGCTCCAAAGTTGAGACCGCTAACTCCATCCGGCCCTGTGCTCCGTACACGCGGGCCAGCTCGCACAGCACCTCTTCTGCCTCGGGTCCAGGCGGACAGATCCGCACAGCGCGTTCGAGGTGCGACACCGAACGAACGAGATCGCCACAGTCTTCGGCAATCTTGGCAATCCGTCGGTGCAGCGTCAGCTTTTCACGCGGCGTCGGGGCGACCTTCAGATAGGACTCCAGCACCTCGAGCAGCTCGTTTTTGCTGCCAATGAGCTGGAGCGCGTCGGCCAGCCGCTTGAGTGCGTCGCGGTCCGATGGCAATTCCGTGAGCAGGCTACGGCACACCCAGACCATCATCTCGATGCTGTCTTGGCCCTCAAACTGCTCATCGCGACGCAGCAAACGCTGATCGCACAGTGTCATCATGCGACGCAAGATGCCGAGCCGCTCCGCCTTGTCGTTGGCCAGACCGGCTTGCTGTCGCAAAAGCTCCAGTTGTTGCGTGGTGTCGCCGCTTTGTTCAGCCAGCTCGATCAGCACTTTGATCGACGGCAAATCACCCGGGGCAAGCTGTAGGAGCTGCTCCAGCACCGTCGTTGCATGCTTCGGCTCGTGGATTTCACGATAAAGCTGCGCCAGTCGTCGCAGATACTCGACCCGAGTCAGGTCGTCGGGCTCCATCCGTTCTAGCTCGACGATGAGCTCGTTGATCTGCATCTCGGTGCGCGACAGTCGCTGGCCGAGCCTTTTGCGCTCACTTTGCGAACGTAGCGACGGCAACAGCTCATCAATGCGTCGCCAAATCGCCGCCGCTGAGACGACATCTTGCAGCTTCTTTTCGTACAGCTCGCCGAGCTCCTCAAGCTGCTTGGCGTAGCTTTGCAAGTCGAGCCGAGCCGTCTCAAACTGCGCCGCCATGCGGTTTTCTTGGATCACCGCCAGGCCGATGAAGTCGCGTCGACTCTTGTAGTAGTCTGACAGCTTCCGAAACGCCTCGGAATGGAGCGGTAGCTCGTGAAACGCTTGTTTCAAGCAGGCGATGTAACGCTCGGTGTCGCCGCCTCGGTTGTAGTAGTCGGCGGCCTCCATCATCAGCTCGGCCCGCTCCTCGGGGAGAGCCGCTTCCAGCGCATCTTCCTCACGAAGCTGTCCAAGGCCGAGCTGATCGCCCGCCTTTTTCAGGACATCGACCAGCACTTGCCGCGTCTCGCGCCACTCGTCCATCGAGCTGACCGCATCGAGACCGGCTCGGCACGCGTCGGCGACCGCCTGATAGTCGGGATTTCCCGCCTGTTCATACAGCTTCAGAAGCTTCGGCCCCCGTCTGGTAACCCGGGCCCCGCTGCGATACAGCTTGATAAGCTCCGGGGTGCCCGTAGCGGCTGGGGTTCGCAGATACAGCGCTTCGATGAGCACCGCCGCCGTGACGTTGCGAATATCGGCTTCGAGCGCTCGTTTCAGGCTGCTCAGGGCTTTTTTGTCCTGTTCGGTAAGCGGACGGTCCTTGCTGCTCAGCAGATTTTCGACCGACAACGGCGACGAATTGCCTTCTTCTTCTTCGGCAGCGCGCAGCTTGTCCAGGATCTGAAGCAGCTCCGCGTCGAGAAAGCGTTTGGCCAGGCCCAGGAAGATGTCGCTCGCGTTGCGTCGGGCATGCTCTTTTTCCGTCACGCCCGGCTGATAGTCCGGCGACATATACGACTCGGCCAGCGTCGCTAGCAGCAGCTCGGGCACCTCGGCATCTTCGTTGGCCTCGTTGTGCATCCGCAGCGCACCGCGCAGCACGTCGACCGCCCCTGCCGGATCATGCAGCCGCAGCTTGAGCTGTCCCAGCTCGAGCGCCAGTGCGACCCCTTGCTGCGCTTCCCCAGCGACGAGGTTCGCCAGGTGCAGCTCGATCAGCCGTGCCACCATGTCCATGTCGCCGAGCGACTGATAAATGACTCGTCCGCGACGTAGAGGTTCTAGATAATCGGGCCGTAGCTTAAACGCCTGCTGGTAGTGCAGAAGCGCTTGTTCGAACCGTCCCAATTCCTCTTCGCACAGCTTGCCTAGCTCAAACTCCAGCGCTGCACCGAGCTTGGCAGCCGGCGGCGAGCCAATCTGATCCGCTAGCTCGGACAGCGCTCGTTCATAGGCGACAAATGCTTGCTCGACCTCGCCCTTCCGACGGAACAGCTCGGCGGCGCGCTGGAGCGTCTCTGCGGCTTCCATGCCTCGCTGGTTTACGGCGCGGGCAACCAGTGCCTCAGCGTCGGCAATCGGGGATGCGGGCTGCTCTTTTCGTTCGGCCATAGACCACACTTAGTCGGCAGGGTCAGGACTGCCGCCCGCTTACCGTACCACGGATTTTTTTCGTAGCCCACAAAGTCCTTTTTCCATGAGGACTTGCCCGAATATGCGCCCTGCAAACGCACCGCCAGGCGCGAGCCAAAGCTCCTGACTGTGGCAAGGGTCATCCCGGTGGTTGTGTAAGGGGTCTTTCATGTCGTCGCGATCCTTGCTCCGGCACTGTTGTCTTGCATACACTGCCGAAGGCGCGGGCACTGCCCCCGGACAAGCGTGAGATGACGTGTGATGAGCAAGGCGAAGACGGTTCTTGAAGTCCGCATCTTGAGCGGCGTAAGGGCCGGCGAGCAGCAGCTATTCTTCGACGCCAGCGAGGTGCGGATCGGTCGGCATCCGACTGCGGATGTGCTGCTTCCTGACGCCGTTGTTTCGCGCCATCACGCACAGATCAATCGGCTGGATGGCGACCATTACGAGCTGGTCGATAGTGGCAGCACCGCCGGGATCTACGATCTGACTGCATCGGCCGTCGGGCAGAAACTGTCGCGACTGCCGATTCCTGAGACGGGTACGGTCGAGGTTGCGCTTGGTCCACCGGCCACGTCGCCGCGCTGTCTGCTGGGGCTTGGTACGGCGCTGCCATTTGGTCGCTACCTGCTCACCGGACGGCTCGGTGGCGGCGGGATGGCCGAGGTGTTTTTGGCTCGTCAGACCGGACTCGGAGGACTGTTTCGCCCGGTCGCGCTCAAGCTGATTCAGCCCGAGATGTTCGAGATCGTCGATGCCTCTTCGATGTTTCTCGACGAAGCCCGGATCGCCTCAGAGATCAACCACCACAACGTGGTCAAGATTTATGACGTCGGCGAGCAAGACGGTGTGCTGTTTCTGGCGATGGAATACCTGCGTGGTGTCACCGTCTCCAGCCTGATCGGTCAGTTTATGCGGCGTGGCGAGACGATGCCTCCCGATCTGGCGGCGGCGATCATTGCGCAGTCGTGTGCCGGGCTTCATGCCGCGCACCAGCTCCGCGATGGCAACGGGCGGCTGCTCAACGTCGTACATCGCGATGTCTCACCGTCGAACTTGATGGTGCTACCCGAGGGACTGGTCAAGGTCATCGACTTTGGCGTGGCGCGGGCCGACACCCGGCTGTTGCGCAAAGAAGAAGGTCTGCAAGGTAAGCCAGCTTACATGTCTCCCGAGCAGATCATGCTTCAGCCGCTGGATGCGCGCTCGGACGTGTTCGCGCTGGGTGTGGTCTTGTACGAAATGTGTAGCGGTCAGCCCCTGTTCGCACGAGATGACACAGCAGCGACTTTCTACGCCATTGTGCGAGGAGAGATTACCCCGCTCCAGAAGGTCTGTCCGCAGGCCTCCCCGATGCTTGCGGCGGTCGTGCACAAGGCGCTGGCTCGGCCTCTTGGCGAACGTTATGCCAGTGCTGCCGATTTGGCCCAGGATCTCGATAAGGTCGTCGAGGAAGCGGGCGGGCGGTTTTCCAGCATCGGGGCGATTGGGCGGTTTTTGCAGGAGCGCGGCATTCATTTGCAGGCGGCACCACCGTCGCTGCTTCACGAAGTTCCGAAGGCGCTGTACGGTCGCAAGCCGCAGGAGCGCAGCACCGATTTTGTCGATGAAGAAGCGCTCGCCGAAGAGTCCTTCGGGCCGACCAAGAATCCGTCTGGACGTCTGCCGGAGCTGCCGCCGAGCACCGCCAAGTCGGCCGATGGCCGCCCCCCGCGTTCTGGAGAGCTTCCGCCTGTGCCTCGTCCGAGTGATGGGGTTCCGCAGTGGACAGTGGATCCTCGGCGCAGTCCGGGCTCTGGGCGGAACAACCTGGCGCTGTTGCGGCCACTCGCCGAGGAACCACACCGGCTGGCCGGGCTGGTCCTCGCCGATCGCTACCGGTTGCTGCGCTTCATTGGCTCTGGGCCGAAGCGAGAGGCGATCTATCCCAAGCTGTATTTTGCCGCAGAGCTGCTCAGCGATGGACCGGGCGAAACGCAGGCGCGGGAAATCGGATGTTTGCGGGGTGGGCACGTCGCAGTCGCTGTATGTGGTCGGGGCCAGCATCTCGCACCACTGCTGCCTCTTTGGCGGGCCAAGCTCCAGGCATTCGTGGAGTCGCGAGCACCGCGTGCCGATCAGAAATACCTGCTGCCGATGCTGGCGGTCGGAACAGTGCCGAATCGAGAAGACAGCGACGCAGACGGTAGTGGCAGCAGCTTTGTGGTGATGCCGCTGTGTGAACGTCGCTTGCCCACGATTGGCCAGCTTACGACCCCGGAGCGACTTTCGATTGTCGAGCGGCTGTTTCTCGCCCTGGCCGAGCTACATCGTCACGATCCGCACTTTGTCCACGGCGCAATTCGCGAGGCCAATGTGGGTCTGTGTTCACAGACGGACGCACTGGTGCTGCTCGATTTTTGTCTGGAACTGGTGCTTGGCGAACCGCTGCTGCCGCCCGGTGTCGAGCGGCCGATGCTCCTCGATCCGTACTTGGCACCGGAGTGTTATGGAGGTGCTCCGGCGAGCCATCGCAGCGATGTGTTTGCCGTCGGGATTCTTGCCTACGAGATGCTGGGCGGCGACCTTCAATTGTTGACCCAAGCGCTGCGCTCTCGACGGGGAGTGCCGCGCCTGCCGCCGCAGCGAGGCGTGCCACCGCACCTCGAACACGCGATCCTGGCCGCGCTCCGTCCCGACCCGAGCCAGCGTCCGGTTGCCGAGGAGTTATTGCCGTTGCTCGTCAGTGGTCCATCGGAAAAAGCACTCGATCCGACGGTGGTAAAGTCGTCGACGTTGGTGGTGCCACCGTCAGGGGAATCCCTGCGTCAGCGACTGCCAAGCGGCGAGGAGATCTGCCTACGCACGCTACCGCTTCTCTCGGGGCAACAGTCGATGACCCTGCCGCTTAGCTTGGTCGATCCACCCGAAGCGCTGCCGACCGAGCTGCAACTACTGCTGAGCGGTGACACCCTTCAGGTCGAGCTTGTTGAGCAAGGGCGGGGGCGTGATCGTCCGAGTCTGTATCACGATGCCCGAGAGCCGAATACCCGCTGCGAGTGTCTGACACTGCTGCCGACGGAACTTCGCGGACGTTTTGACGTTGGTCATCGTCGCAGCTCCGTCGTGCGCGTCGGCTACTCAAGCGCTGAAAGTTCGATGAAGAGCGGCACGATCGAGGTCAAGATCGAGGAGCTGGGCATCTCAGTTCGCTCGGCGGGACCACTGCGTCGTCTGACGGTCCTATACACCAAGTCGGTCAAACTGCCGCTGTGGTACGCGCTCTGCTTGTGTCTTGGGTAAGGATCCGAGATTCCGTCTCGACGGGAGCGGCTAGTTGCGTAGCGAGATGACCGGCGCGGGAATGCGTCCGCCGAGGTTGATGAAGCCGTCGGGCTGATAGCGCGACACCGGCATCACGATCGCTTGTCCGAGGAGACCACCAAACTCGACCGTCTCGCCCGGACCCTTGTCAGGCACGGGAATGATCCGCACGGCGGTGGTCTTGTTGTTGAACGTACCGATGGAAATCTCGTCAGCAATGATCGCCGAGATCATCGCGGGGGAGGTATCACCAGGCACCGCCACCATGTCGAGTCCGACCGAACACACCGCTGTCATCGCTTCCAGCTTGTCGAGAGACAGCGCGCCGCACTTTACTGCGGCGACCATGTCGTGATCTTCCGACACCGGAATAAACGCTCCCGACAGACCGCCGACGCTGCTGGTGGCCATCGCGCCGCCCTTTTTGACCGCGTCGGTGAGCAGCGCCAGTGCCGCCGTGGTGCCGTGACAGCCGGTTCGCTCGAGTCCCAGGATCTCGAGGATTTCGGCGACGCTGTCACCGATTGCGGGCGTGGGGGCGAGCGACAGATCGACGATGCCAAAGCGGACCTTGCCACCGAGCCTGCGGGCGACTTCCTGACCGATTAGTTCTCCAGCGCGGGTGACCTTAAACGACATTCGTTTGATCGTTTCGGCCACGTCGGTGAGGTTGATTTTTCTTCCGGACTCCCGCAGCCGACGCAGTGCCGACAGCACCACACCGGGTCCGCTGACGCCCACGTTGAGGGTCAGATCGCCTTCGCCGATGCCATGATTGGCACCAGCGACGAACGGGTTGTCTTCGGGCATGTTGGCGAAGGTGACCAACTTGGCGCAGCCAATGCCGCCGCGATCTGCTGTCGCCTGCGCGAGCGAGCGAATCACATGACCCATGAGTGCGATCGCATCCATGTTGATGCCGGCGCGGGTCGTCGCGACGTTGATCGAGCTACAGACGCGGTTCGTGGTCGCCAAGGCCTCGGGAATTGACTCGAGCAGCACCGAGTCACCGGAGGTGATGCCTTTTTCGACCAGCGCTGAAAACCCGGCAATGTAGTCGATGCCCAGCTCCTCGGCGGCGCGATCGAGCGCTTTGGCGAGCGGGACGTAGCTGGACGCGCCAGTTGGTTCTCCGACGAGAGCAATCGGCGTTACCGCAATGCGCTTGTTGACGATCGGCACCCCGTAGGCCGCATTGACCTCTTTGGCGACGGGGACTAGGCGCTCGGCACTGCGCATGATGTGTTCGTAGACCCGGCGGCTCGTCTCGGTAATGTCCGAAGTTGCGCAGCCGCGCAGGCTGATCCCGAGCGTGACGGTGCGAATGTCGAGGTGTTCGGTCTCGATCATCCGCAAGATGGCGCGGGTTTCTTCCAAGTCGAAGATCATGGGCAGTCTCCCGGTTAGACGCGGTGCAGCGAGCGTACGAGATCTTCGTGCATCAGCATCACGTGAATGCCCATCGCCTCGGCGGACTGCTGAAGCGCGGTCTTAAGCTGCGAAAAATCGACCTTCATTTCAGCAATGTCGACGATCAGCAGCATCGTGAAATAGTCACCGACCAGCGTTTGGGAGATGTCGAGGATATCGCCCCCTAGCTCCGCGAGAATCGCGGTCAGCTTGGCGACTACGCCCTTTTGGTTGCGCCCCGTCGAGGTAATCACAACTTTGCGACGGGCCCGGCTTCGCTCCGACTCTTGGTAGGCTGAACAGTAATCGGCACTCGGCGGCAGACCCGGCGCGGACTCGGGGGCTTGGCCAGACCCAAGAGCAGCCAGAACCTCGCTAGCAACCTTTTCGACGACGGAGCTATCGCTCTTACCGAGCCGCATGATGATCTGCTCGGCGACCCGGGCGGCGACCTGCATGGTGTCTTCGCTCAGGCGCGGAGTCCCGACGCTGACACGGATTTTTCGCGCATCGGCGCGTTCGCGAGCGAGTGGAGTGAGCTCCGCACCGGGCTCGATGAATAGCTCACCACCATCGGGGACGTTGGTTACTTCGGCATGCGTAACGATGCGCGCCATGGGTCGTTTTTGCCTTCTGCTTATCGCTTACGGAACCGGTGTCCAGGCGGGCACCGCGAGGCGGGCACTGTAGCAAAACTTTGCCGGGTTTCGGGGGCGGCATCTGGCGGTTGACCGGCCCTGGTGATTCGATCGCTACGTCGCCGAGACGGTCTTTGCGTTTGCTCGACGACGCAGGTTTAGCGCCACCACACCGATCGGTGCCAGCGGCACGATTAGCACCAGCGCAAACAGTCCCGCTGCGAAGCCGACGGTTGCGGCCACCACAAACCGTCCGATCTCGCCGAGGCTCGGCGGCGGTTCATCGCTCTTCGGCACCGCCATCTTGGTCCGCACCTCGTGGACTTTCATCGTCAGAAGCGCGTCCGCATCTTGCCCGTATAGCGACTGGCTCCGCAGACCACGAACGAAGGCCCGGAAGATCCGTCGCGGCGACAGCCAAAACGCTCCGAGGCCCGACAGATTGATAAACCACGCAAACGGTTCGTTGCGGCAGCCTGCCCCGATCTCCCAGCCCGCGATCTCCAGCTCGCCGATCAGCGTCGTGTCGTAGCCGGTCAGGATGTGATGCAGGTCGTGGAAGCGCAGCGCTCTTACTCGCGACGCGCTGTTCGGGAACGGCAGCGGCACCGGGCCCAGCTTCAGGTCCACCCATGCGTCGCTGTATCCGCCATCTGTGCCGAAGTGATTGGCCGCGAAGTACAGCTCCCGCGCTTGTCTCATCGTCTGCTCTGGGTCGTAATGCACAATGGTCATTGCAACGCCTCCCGTGGTCGCTCAAAAAATGAGCATGCTCATTTTTAGTACAAGGCTTGCGTCGCGTCAATTGAGACAGTAGATGTTCTAATCAAGTCCAGCCGCCGCCTAATAAAATGACCACAATCAAAAAAAATCGAACCAGTCGAGTCCAGTCACCGCTGCCGAAGCCCCGCTCTCCGGCCGACCCCACGGTGTCGACGAGTGATGATCGTGGTCGACGGGAGCGTAACAAGTTAGAAAAGCGCGATCGCATTCGCCAGGCGGCGTGGGAGCTGCTCATCGAGCGAGGCTTCGCCGACACGACCACGCGAGCCGTGGCGGATCGAGCTGGCGTCGGGACTGGTACGCTGTTTCTGTATGCCGCCGACAAGGCCGACCTGCTGTTTTTGGTGATGCATGATCGCTTGGCGGATGCTTCTGATCGTGCCTTTGCGACGCTGCCGCATCGGGCTCCGCTGATCGACCAGCTCTTGCACCTATTTGGCGCGTTGTATCGGATGTATGGAGAGCAACCATCGACGCTGGCAATGGACTTTATTCGCCTGCTGCCGGGTGCGCGGGGGGGGAATGCCGATCGTGTGAACGCGCTCACTTTTGCATTTATGTCGAGGCTGGCTGCGCTGCTGCGTGATGGCCAGGCACGGGGCGAGGTGCTGCCCAACGTTCCGCTTCAGGCTGCGTCGAGTAATCTCTTCGCGAGCTATTTCATGCTGCTGCTGGCTTGGGCAGCGGGAATGATGATGTTGCCGACGGAAAAGGATCCGGCCTTGCGAGAGCTGCTACAGGTTCAGCTCACCGGAATTGTGCCGCGCTAGCGATGCAGGGGAAGGAGGGCTCTCGAAGAGGAAGCGCGGGGTCACCGTGGAGGTTACGCCGCCGCTTTGGCAGCTTCCTTGAGGGCAGCCGCCTTGTCGGTCTTTTCCCACGAAAATGTTGCTTCACTGCGGCCAAAGTGACCGTATGCCGCCGTCGGCTTGTAGATCGGTCGGAGCAAGTCCAGCTCGCGGATGAGCGCTGCCGGTCGACAATCGAAGTGGCCACGAATCAGTTTTTCGAGCGTCTCATCAGAGACTCGGCCCGTGCCGAACGTCGTGACGTGGATGCTGACCGGAGCGGCAACACCGATCGCGTAGGCGACCTGGACTTCGCAGCGACTGGCAAGTCCGGCAGCGACGATATTCTTGGCGATGTAGCGTGCGTAGTAGCAGGCCGAGCGGTCGACCTTGCTCGGGTCTTTGCCCGAAAATGCGCCGCCGCCGTGACGGCCCCAGCCACCGTAGGTGTCGACGATGATCTTGCGCCCCGTGAGACCCGAGTCGCCCATCGGTCCACCGACGACAAACCGTCCAGTGGGGTTGATGAGAAAACGGGTGTTCTTGTCGAACAGGTGCGCCGGAATCTCCTTGCGAACCACCTCTTCGATGATCGCTTCGGTGAGCTTCTTGTGATCGACGTCGGGCGCATGCTGGCTCGACACCACCACGGTCTCGACGGCGACTGGACGATGGTTGTGATAGCGAACCGAGACTTGGGATTTCCCGTCGGGGCGGAGGAAGGGCAGCGTTCCGTTTTTGCGGACCGCCGCGAGCCGACGTGACAGCCGGTGCGACAGCGAGATGGGCATCGGCATGAGTTCCTCGGTGTCATCGCACGCGAATCCGAACATCATGCCTTGATCGCCAGCGCCCTGCTCTTCGGGGTTGTAGACGCCCTGGCCATCGACGCCGCGGGCGATATCGGGCGACTGCTGCTCGACGGCAATCATGACGCCGCAAGTCTTGTAGTCGAAGCCCATCTCGGAGTCGCAGTAGCCGATCTCTTTGACGGTGTCGCGAACGATGGTCGGGAAGTCGAGGATGGCCTTGGTGGTGATCTCGCCCGCCAGCATCACGAAGCCGGTCTTGGTCAGCGTCTCACACGCCACACGAGAGGTTCGGTCTTGGGCTAACGCGGCGTCAAGAACCGCATCCGAAACCTGGTCGCACAACTTATCGGGGTGACCCTCGGTAACTGACTCCGAGGTGAAGATGAAGCTAGACATGGGCTCTCCTAACTAGGGCTCGTCGAGTATGAAGGCCGTTTTTGTGCCAAAACCCGCTCAAAAGTCAACGTAAATGAACCCCTGATCCTCTGCTCCGGCAAAGAGCAGCAGCAGTACCACCGCAACGGCGATGCACAGCCCGAGCCCCAGATCGGACAGCAGGGTTCGTGCATGCGACGGGGCAGGCTGATGCGCATCGGGATTCATACAGTCTTGTGGGGTTAGTCAATCGCGATGAACTTGACGTCGACGATCTCGTATTCGCGGCTGCCTTTTGGGGTGCGAAACTGAACAGTTTCTCCGACGCGGTGGCCAATCATTGCACGGGCCAGCGGGGAGGTGAGGCTCATCTTGCCTGCCTTGATGTCTCCTTCGTGCTCACCGACGATCGCGAACGTCTGGCGTTCGCCGGAATCGGTCTCTTCGACGGTGACGGTAGCACCGAAGACCACTTTGTTGCCGGACAGCGTCACGGGATCGATGACATCGGCGAGAGCGACCAGCTCTTCCAGCTTGCCGATGCGGCCCTCATTGTGGGACTGGGCCTCTTTGGCGGCGCTGAACTCGGCGTTTTCCGAGATGTCTCCATGCGCTCGCGCTTCTTCGATGGCTCTCACGATGCGGAAGCGCTCCACCTCTTTGCGGTGCTTGAGCTCTTCTTTCAGCGTCGTGAGACCCTTCTTGGTCATTGGGTACTTGTCAGCCATGCGGGACAGAGCATGCATGCGACCGAGCAAGCGATGCAAGCGACAAAAAACGGGCCAAAATCTCGCTAAGATGCCGACGCGGTCATGACTTCTCGGCTGATTCCATCAATTCGTAGCCTGCTCTTCTCGGTGGTGGTGATAACCATCGTTACCTGCACCCTTCATCGCGAGGTGCTCTTCGAAGGTGCCATCTACCACATGGACGACGCGGCGGATAACTACTATCCGGCACGGGTGGCCTTTCGGCGAGCGCTCAGCGAAGGCACATTGCCATCCTGGGAAAACGGCACCATGGCGGGCTGGCCACTGCTTGCGGACCCGTATTACGGCTATTTTTATCCGCTCAACGTGGTGTTCTACCTCGGTGCGCGGACCGGGGAACCACCGACAGGAGACGCGGCGGGTGTACCCTCGGGCCTGGGTTATTCGGCGGCGCTTCATATGTGGCTTGGGGGGCTGGGGATGCTCTGGCTGCTGCGACGGAGAGTGTCGTGGGCGGCGGCGCTCTTTGGGGCACTGGCGTTTGCGCTGTCGTCGTTTCAAGTGGTGCGCATCCGTCACATCATTTTCGTGCAAGCCGTCGCCTGGCTGCCGTGGCTGTTGTGGGCGATCGAACATTACTTACAAACGAAGCAGCGACGGTCACTGGCGGCGGCGGCGTTGTGCTCAGGCCTCGTGTTACTGGCCGGCGCGCACTCGCTGCTGCATTTTCTGCTGCTTCCTGTCGTGGTCTACACTCTCGGCAGGCTGCTGTCGTTTGCACTCGCCGAGGCTTCGGGACAAAAGCTCCGATACTTTTTTGTGCAGATGGCATGGCTCGCGGTGGCGGCGCTGGCCGGCGCTTTGCTCGGCTCGATTGCGCTCTTTCCGACGCTGCTACAGATGCCGCTGACGGGGAGGGCGCTTGGTACGGATTACTACTTCGCGTCGACGTATGCCTGGCCAGAGATGAAGTATTGGCACACGCTGCTAATGCCCGATCTGTTCGGTCGTGGTGAGTGGCGCGGCGAGCCCTGGGTGGGCAAGTGGAATCACTGGGAAATAGCTGGTTACTATCAGGGCGTTGCGGCGTTCCTGCTGTCGCTACCCGGCGCTGTCCTCGGTGTCTTTGACCGACTCGATTGCGTCGAGGGGCAGCCCGAGTCTCAAGTCAATCGGCCAATCAGCATCGAAAAACCGCTGCTGCTCGTGGTTTCGCTGTGTGCGCTGGTGATAGCGCTCGGAGACGGTGGACCGCTACATCCGTTCCTGTTTCGGTATTTTCCACTCTATGCCGCGCTGCGCTGTCCGTCCCGTGCCCTGTCGATTTTGGTGCTGACCGTGCCGATCTTGGGCAGCTTCGGGGCGGATCGACTGCTCCGTGGTCCTCGTGCCGAGAGCTGGCGTCGGCTCGTCTTGGGCATCTTCGCGGCTGCGGCTGTCGTCGCGGCTGGGGTGTTGTATCGCGCTCAACTCCTGCGGCTTTTGGGAACGCTACCGATTGCCATGCAGCTTGCGACCGTGGCCAAAGCGCACGCCGCGTTGGTGGTAGCTGGGCTCGGTGCCGTGCTGACGCTGCGCTTCGTTGGACGCGCCGCCGGACCTGAGGTCATGCTGCTCTTGGCGGTGCTGACCATCGCCGATCAACACCGCCTCGATCGTGGTTATCTGCATCCGCAGCCGGTCGACTACGCGTACGGGACCGAGCGCTTTGCCGCAGTGAATTGGCTGCTTGCGAATCAGGTGCCCGCAACCCAGCCACCCACGAGTGCACCAATCCAGGGCCCGTCCTCGGGGCCGCCACTGTACGATCGCTTTGTCTCGGACCCCCGAGGGCCATTTCGATTGCTGGCGCTTGGCGAAACCATCGGACGTCCGAGTGCCAGTGGCTATGGCTCGATCCAGCTTTGGCGCTACTCGCACCTCCTGTACATTCTGAACCACGGCGAGACGTATCCTCACCGTCGACTCAAAGAGGATCTGGCTGCGGCGATGTTGTGGCGGCTCGATTCACCGATCGTCGACATGCTCAACGTCCGTTACCTGATCGGTCCGTCTTCACCGGGATCTAGGTGGGTCGAGCGTTTCCGTCCGGCTTTGGGGATGCGACCGCAGGCTCGCTACGAAGCTTGGTGGGATCCTCAGCTCGCAGTGTTTGAAAACCTGCAAGTGATGCCGCGCACGTACGTGGCCTATCAAGCACGTCTCGCCAAGACCCAAGCTGAAGAAGCGATGCTGGTTGCGCGCCCAGAGTTCGATCCGCACCGCGAGATCGTCCTTGGTCAGCCGTTCACAAAATCGTCGCCAACCTCGACGTTGGTACCGGCGATTGAAAATCAGGGTCGAGCCCACTCGCCTGCTCGAATCGAGACCTACCAGCGTCATCGGGTTGTGCTCTCTGCCGAGGCGATCGCACCGGGCATGCTGGTTCTGGCGGACACCTATCATCCCGATTGGCAAGTCTTGGTCGACGGGCAGCCACAAGCACTATTCCCGGTTAACTTGGCACTGCGTGGCGTTGCTCTTTCACCGGGGCACCATGTAATCGAAATGCGATATCGCGATCGCGGGCTGAGACTGGGTGCAATCCTGTCGTTGATCGGACTGCTTGGCGTCGTAGCTCTCCTTATCCACGGTGCTCGGAAAGATCGCGAGATGGTTCATGTATAATCGCGAGTACCGCTAGGAGTTGCCGTGCCTCGGATCTTTGTTTCTCAGAAGCGTGTGCAGCAGTGGACAGAGGAAGGTCGTGTCCAAATCGAGGGCAACCAAATGACGCTGCCAGAGCTTGGACGTATGTTCCGTTTGACGGAGGCGTTCTATGTCGAGCGTGCCGTATCCGACGGTGGTGACAGCCTGGGACTGAGAGGTCGAGTCAAGACCCGCAACCAAATTGCCCAACTGGGTGGCGAGGTGTTCTTGAACTCGCTCGTCATCGGCGATGCGGCCTACGAAGGCGATCCTGGGTTCGTTGGAGAGCCGATGCAGCGGGCGGCCAAGCAGGCATCATCCCGGCTCGACGCCGCTCCAGCCCGCAATCTCTCTTCTGCACCGACCGGCAAAGTCCTTCCCAAGAACCCTGCGTAGTCAGCGCCACGGCGGCACCCCACGCGCAGAAGCCGCTGAAAACAAAAAGGGCCGACTGCACGAAGGCAGCCGACCCTTTAGGTACTACTTATTCTCGACGAGTTACTTCTTCTTCGGGGCTGGCTTCTTGGCCGGGGCCGGGGCTGGCTTCTTGGCCGGAGCCGGAGCAGCCTTCTTGGCCGGGGCAGCCGGAGCAGCCTTCTTGGCCGGAGCAGCCTTCTTGGCCGGAGCAGCCTTCTTGGCCGCCGGCTTCTTGCTGTCGGTCTTGGTCTTCTTGCGCTTCTGACCACCGACTGCACGCTTCGCACGCGACACGTCGCCATGCGAATCGAGGAAGTACAGGTAGCCTTCCTCACGGTTGAAGCTGCCGCTGGCGACCTTTTCGGCCTTACCGGCCGGCGAGGCCTGGCCCGCACGCTTCATCGGGGTCTTCCACACTTCGGTGCCCCGAAGGAAGTACAGGTAACCGGTCTCACGCTTGATGCCTAGTTTCGAAACTTTCTCGGCCATT
>CALLYL010000003.1 GCA_937859535.1 uncultured Myxococcales bacterium | reverse complement strand
TCGAGAGCGTCGCGTACATCGGAGACCCAGTGCACGAATCGATTACGGAACGGGCGCTCAAGAACACCGGACTGCTGGAACCGCACCTAACGTACTCCGATCAACCAGCCTGGGATTTCACACGAGGAGTGTTTTGGAATGATGACCCAGAGTGTCTGTTGTTTAAATCCAATCCGGACTCATTGCCACTGACCACTTCCGTCTTTGGTGGGATCGAGTTTTTGAAAACCTTCAAACGAACGGCCAGTCTTGCGAAACAGCCGGGCACGACATTCGGAAGCAACGATCGGCTGCTGGTCCGATCGCACTTTGGTGACCTTCAGTTTCTGCACTCGATGGCCACCCAAGATGGAGAAGATCCTAGACAGACGCTGACCTGGATCTTGGAATGGGCGGAGTTTGTGTATGCAGTGGCGACGCGACCTGAACTGGCTGCGATGAGAGTCTGTGATGTGCCGCTGTCCCAAGTCCGGCGTTGGTTTCCAAATGAAACGCGCACGGTCGCCCTGTTGTTTGGCGTGCGCAGCATCGGCAACGTGCAGCACCGAGCCCTGGCTTCACTGCTCCACCTCGTGCAGGACTCGCACGCCTCCGGCCATACCGCTCGCCATCCTGGTCAGGATCATCGAATCATCGAGTTCCACAGCTACGTCCACCAAGACGGCGACCGGCACGCGAAGGGAGACAAACTCGTCAACGGCAGCCTGGACGAAACGCCCGGAGCCCTGCATGCGATCACGGATTGCACCGCCATCCTGCAAATGTACCAGCGGCAGGAGAGTTGGCAGAACCTGATGGTCTTGCTGCGCGACAACATCTTCGAGCTGACGGACTTTCCCCTCCTTAGCAGCGCTGGAGCAGCCTTCGCGGCGGGCTGATCAAGCGTCGCGCCGGTGCCCCGCTTGATTGAACAGCTACGACGCAAGTTGCTGCACGCTGCGCACGACCATGTCCTCGGGGCCATCGTGCGTTCGGCTCCGACCCGGCCGCAAGCTGGAGTCCAGCGACTGACGCTTCGGTGGCGTCCTTGGCGCGCAAGCAACCTCTGTTAGGATGCAGCGATGAAAGCAATCCTGTACCGAACCTACGGTGGCCCTGCGGTTCTGGAGACGGCCGATCTACCGCAGCCGACGCCCGGCCCCGGCCAACTCTTGATCCGCGTTCGTACGACCAGCGTAAACCCGGTGGACTGGAAGATCGCCAGCGGCAAGCTGCGGCCCCTGATGTTTGCCAAGCTGCCGCAGGTTCCCGGCTTCGATGTCGCTGGGGAGATTGTCTCGGTGGGCCCTGGTGTGACCGGTTTCTCGACGGGAAATCGGGTCCATGCCCGACTCTCGGGCGGGGTCGGCGCAGCGTCGGCTGAGTACACCTTGGCTTCGCCAGATGTCACCTCGCTCATGCCCGACACGATGGACTTCGCCACCGCCGCTGGACTCCCCCTCGCTGGGATGACCGCGCTCCAGGGACTCCGCAATGTCGGCGGCATGCCGCTGTCCGGCGCAACACAGCGAGTGCTGGTGCTCGGCGCTTCTGGTGGTGTCGGTCACCTCGCCGTCCAAATCGCCCGAGCAGCCGGAGCGACGGTCATCGGTGTCTGCGGCACCCGCAACCAAGCCTTGGTCTCCAGCCTCGGGGCGCATGAGGTGATCGACTACTCTCAGCCCGATCCGTACCGCAGCCTCGCCCCCTGCGACATCATCCTGGACTGCGTGGGCAACGCCCCCGGTCCTTGGCTGCCCAGGTTGACCGCGAACGGTCGATTTGCCTCGGTCCAGCCAGGCCCAGCGGTCATCCTGCGTGGACTCTTAAACCCGCTCAGCAGCCGCAAGGTGAGCGCCGTCATGCTCAAATCCAACGCCGCCGATCTGCGCACGCTGGACGAGCTAACCACTTCAGGGAAACTCCGCGTGGTGATCGATCAACGCTTCCCGCTTGCCAACCTGAAGGCCGCCTGGGAACGCTCCATCTCTGGTCGGGCCGTTGGCAAGATCATCATCGATGTCTCCGAACCGCAATAATCGGCCCCACTCCCCACGCACAGTCTGGCGACCTACATCGAGGCATCCTGAACCAGTCGCCAGCCCACGGACAGTTTCTGCCAAACAATGAGCGTGGAGCCCGAGGCAGGTGGCTTTGTCGTCGCTGTGCCTTGCCAAGACAGGCTCCACTTCATCGCCATCGTCACCGTATCGGCCGTCACCCGGGTATCCAGTACCTCGAACGAAAGTCGGCCCATCGTCTCCGGCGCTTCTCCGTATTTCTTGCGGAAGCGCTCTTGCACTGTCAATCGCCCACGCGTCACGCCGGTTGGGGTCAGAAAGATGCAGTCCTCCGCGTACGGCGCGCAAAATCCAACGATGTCGCAACGGTTCCAGGCATCCTGCTGCGCGGACAGCAGCGCCTTGACCTGATCAAGGGCCGTCAGACCCGCCGCCTCGACTGGAGCTTGGTACACAAAGGGAGCCGCAGCCAACACCGCCAACAGTGCACGCCGCGAAACAGGGAGTTTTCTCATCGATTCCATGAGTGCCCGAGCTTACCGCGCTACACACGAGTCGCCCACGGCAAACCACCCTGAGCGACCCAACCAACAGCGTGAGATGTACGCCAATTGTGGTGTTAAGGCGAAATGAAAAACTTTTATGCTGATAAATCGGCTATACGAAGGCTAGCTTTGGCGGGAAATGGTCGAGAGCACACTCTTGGCTGTCGCCTGTTTGATCAGATTCTGAAATTTGACCAAACGGCGCGGTTTTCCAGCCTTTGACCTCGATTTTGTCGATTTTTGCCAATTTTTTCGAGTTGAGTTTTGTTTTCTCGACGCCCACATCGCAAATCGCCATTTTATGAAATTGAGTTCTTGCTTATTATCCGTTTTACCGGCAAGAATAGAAATTGCTTTTTTAGGACTGGCAACTCTCTGCCATCCTAGTTCGCGTGCAAAAAGACATTCAAAATGTCTTTACGACGCTGGCATGGGTTCCGATACCAGAAGTTTGAGGGTCAAGACGTTCTAGAACAGCAAATTCCAAAGAGCGGCGGTCGGCGTCGCCAAATCACGAACCATCGCCAGACGAAGAAGTTGCACAGGAGATTCACGTGGGTAAAAAATTGTACGTTGGTAACTTGGGCTACGGAGTAACGAGCCCGGATCTGAATGATATGTTTGCGCCGTTCGGTGGCGTCACCAGCGCAAAAGTGATCGAGGACCGCGACACCGGTCGAAGCAAAGGCTTCGGCTTTGTCGAGATGTCTTCGGATCAAGAGGCCCAGGCTGCCATTTCGGGCATGCATGGCCAGCAGCGTGATGGCCGTACGCTGACCGTCAACGAAGCCAAGCCGCGTGAGGAAAAGAGCGGTTACGGTGGGGGCGGCGGTGGTGGTTACGGCGGCGGCGGTGGTGGTGGCTACGGTGGCGGTGGCGGCTACGGTCGCTCGTCGCGATAGTTCAGCAGCGCTCACAGACGCCACCCCCGTCGATAGCAGCGCCTATGCAGCGTTCGCTTCCGCTTCGGTTTTGCGGAAGCCTCACGGGTCACTGACCTACAGACAGGAGCGCAGCAGATGGAGGAGCGCCACTTCTTCGATATAGATGCGAAGCTGGCGAAGCTTGGGGAGCGTCGACTCGGCGAGGATCTTCTCGCCACATCGATGTTCCAGGAGACGCTTGAGGCGGGGTGGATTTACCACGATAACGCACTCGAAGGCGTTGTCCTTTCCTTCCCAGAAATCAGAGATGCGCTTGCGCGCAAAGCCATTGTAGATGGCAATTGCAGCGACGAAGCACTGTCTACAGAAGTCCGTAGCTTCAAAGCCGCGATTGATGTCGTGCGTAAGCTTGCCTCGCAGCAGAGCCGAACCATCACCGTGGAACAGCTCAATCGCCTGCACGAAATCCTCACCCCCGTCGAAAAACCCCGAGGCACGAGCAGCCGCAATGGTTATCGAACCGATAGACCACACCATCGCGTCTATCATCACGATGTAGTGCCTTGCGATACCATTCCGTTGCGACTCAAGCAGCTCTGTGAATCGCTGAACAACGAGGGGGAGCCGATCCATACCGTGGCGCGGGCCATCAACGCTCACTTTGAGCTTATGACGATATACCCGTGGCCCAAAAACAGCGGCAAAGTCGCACGCTTGCTGATGAATCTTCTGCTACTACGCGATGGCTATCCACCGGCGGTGATTCCCGGCGTTGAACGGCAGCGCTATCACGAAAGCTTGCGTGCCGAAAACGACCGCCTCGCGGACCTGGTTGCCGATAGCTTAAGGAATTACTGCTCGGCGGCCTGTCGCTTTCTCGATGACCGTGCTGCCCGAGCCAGTACGTAACGGTTGGCACGAGAAAGGAAAGCCGGTTGGCTCATCGAGACACCAACCGGACAACGCCTGCGGCGTACGAATCGGGCCTTGAGTAGCAAAAGTCGAACGCTTGGCAACCAGGAGGTCGGTGATGGGTGAAAATCAGGCACAGAAAAGCGATGCACCAGTGGAGCAAATCGGCAACGGCAGTTCCAGCAGCAACAAGTGGGTTGCGGGGTTGGTCATTGTCGGGATGGGCGTCGCGGCGTTCTTCTTCCTACGTGGCGGAAGCACGCAAGACAGCACAGCCCCGGCCTTGGCGAGCCTCCGTACGTCGATGGTCACGGTCTGCAAGGACGAAAAATTCGGCATCCCGGCGACGGCAGAGCTCAATAAGCAGTACGAACAGAGCAGCCGCATGCAAGGCGTCATCGCGGAACTGAACGGCATGTTCAAGCGCGGCGAAGCAGACTGCGGTCGCGTCATGGTGTCCCTCAAGAGCGTTGATTACCCGCTGTAAGCCTGTCGCCATTGTCTACGCCGAGCTGCCCGATTTTGTGTATCTTGCGCGGCTGTGAAACTCCTACTCACCAACGATGATGGGGTGCGTGCCGACGGTCTTTCGATCCTCGCCAGCACGCTCTCCGAGATTGCCGAAGTCTACGTGGTTGCACCGGATCGTGAGCGCAGCGCAACCTCGCACTCCTTCACCTTGTTTGATCCACTGCGCGTCGAAAAGGTGGGCCATTCGGTGTGGTCGGTCAGCGGCACCCCCGCCGACTGCGCGTACCTGGGCCTGCTTGAGCTAGCCAAAGGTGCCGACTTTGTCATCTCCGGTATCAACCACGGCTACAACCTGGGCGGCGATATCTTCTATTCGGGCACCGTTGCAGCGGCCGTCGAGGCAGCGCTGCGAGGAACTCCAGCGGTTGCGATGTCGATGGGCGTCGGTCGTGGGGCCGACTTTCACCGGGCGTCACGTTTCTGTCGGTCACTTGTCCTTGGGCTACAAAAAAACGGCCTGCCGCCGCGCACGCTGCTGAGCGTCAACGTACCCGGACCCAAAGAGCCTGCCCCGCCCGCAGGAGCACCGACCTATCAGATCACCCGACTCGGCCAGCGCATGTACCGCGACCACGTTGACAGCCGGACCGACCCACGCGGCAACACCTATTATTGGATCGGCGGGCCGCTCGCGACCGTCAACGAGCCGCCTGGCACCGACGTTCACGCCATCCATTCGGGATTGATCTCGGTCACCCCGCTCGGGCTAGACCTCACCCACCAAGAGCTGATGGGCACCTTGCCGTCGTGGGAGGTGCCCGGTTATCAGCCCCTCCCGAGTGCCTGAGCACACTCGTCCGACGGAGTGATACGCTGACTGGTGAAGGAGTTGTGGATGAAGCCGTTTACGACGCTGTCCCAAGAGCTGCTCGCGGACTATCGGATCTTTCGGTTGCGCAAAGACCGCTGCCGGTCACCACGAACCGGCGGTGAGCATGACTTCTACGTGCTCGAAGCCGATTCGTGGGTCAACGTCGTGGCGATCACTCCCGATGAGCAAATCGTCCTGATCGAACAGTATCGATTTGGAACCGGCCAAATCACGCTCGAAATGCCCGGCGGGATGATCGATGCTGGCGAGTCCCCGCTGGATGCTGCGGCCCGCGAACTGACCGAAGAGACCGGCTATCAGGCCGATTCGCTATCGGTGCTAGGTTTCGTCGAGCCCAACCCAGCGATCCTTAACAACCGCTGCTATACCGCGCTCGCGCTGGGCTGCCAGCCCACCGCCGGTCAATCGCTGGATGAAAAAGAAGACATCGCGATCCGACTGTTTCCGATGAGCGAACTGCCATCGCTGTTTCAGTCGGGACGGATCAGCCATGCGCTGGTTTGGGCCGCCTACCTGCACTACGATTTGTGGCGGAAACAGCGCGACGCCGGCCTCGGGCTCAAATCGGGCTGACCCATTTTTTGCCTTTGATCGGCACCGGCACCGGTTTCTTTTCGACCGGCGCGGGCGGTTGGGCTGCTCGACGGGCTTTTTCCATCGCCAGCCCGGCTTTGACCTCTTGCCAAGCCTTTTCGTAGAGCGTCGTCGCATCGCCCACATCGCGCAGCGGCTCATGCCGACCGCTGTGACCACGCAGTGACTCGAGCGTCCCCCACATCCAGTGGGCTTCGGCATCCAGCATCCGCCTTCCGCCTTCGCTCACGGTCGGAATCATGCGGGTGTTGGCAATCTCCGCCGAAATCGTAGGCTCCAGCAGATGGTCGAGAAACGCAAAACCGACCTCGGGCTGCTGGGCCGTCGACAGAACACACACAAAATCGACGTAAAGCAGCGTTCCCTCTTTGGGTAGCAGAAACCGCACCCGAGGATCTTTGCGCGTGAGCGAAAAGACATCGTTCGACCAGCCCATGCTGACCGAGATCCGCCCACTCTGAAGCAGCTCCGCCGGATCATCGACGATATCGACCACCCGAGGCAGCGCTCGCAACAACAGATCACGGGCCGCCGTAACGTCCGCAGCCTCTCGCGAATTGGGAGAGCGTCCAAGCTTGCGAAGTGCCATCCCCAAAGTCGCCCGCATGTCATCGAGCCACGCCACCCCCGGGCCGGTCGGCGCAAACAGCGCATCGAGACTCGACGGTTCACTCACATGCCCAGTCGTCGGTGGTAGAAACGCAAAGCCGATCACCCACCAGATGTACGGCACACAGTGGTTCAGGCTCGGGTCATACGGCGGATTGCGAAAGTCGAGCGGCACCTGCGCCAGGTTTGGCACCCGCTCCCGTGGCATCTTGAGCAGCCGCCCACTTTCAATCATATGCTCGACGGCATAACCGGACAGAAAGACCACGTCGAAGCGACGGCTGTCGATGGTGGCCAGCAGCGACTCGTTCGACTGAAAGACCTCGACATCGACATGATTGCCGGTCTTCGCCTCGAACGTCGGGAGCGTCCGTGTCCCAAAGTAATCAGCGAAGGCCGCCACCCGCAGCGTCTGTCCGGAAGGCACCTGCGGGGGCTTCGGTACCGACGGCAGCGGCTTATTACAGCCCTGCACGACCGGCAGCCCCAGCGAAAGCGCCAGCGCAAGCCCCCGTTGCCCGATCGTCGAGCCGAGCCAGGACCACAGCGCTTGCGCGGATTTCCCGATCATCGCACCTAGTTCAGCATGCCACAGGAGCCGGTCCGACCGATCGATGCTTTTTGTGCGATTTACGACGACGTACTACAGTTCTCGAACTTCCCAGGTCATGCCGGTTTTGCGCAGGCGGGCGACCAGATGATTGCCCATCGCTACCGCTGGAGTCAGCACACCACCACGCGGTGGCAGCGAATCTTCGGCCAGGCACAACGCCGCTTCCCCGAGCATCCGAGAAGTCTCGCCATAACCCGGGTCGTGGTTCGCTTTGATGTTGCACTCAGCCCGAGTCAGGGCACCACTGCTGCCAGGTGCACTGTGTCCAATGATTCGGATCACGAAGAATCCGCGATCACGAGCACTCTGCGACGGACCCTCCCCCGGTGCCGGCAAGCGCTTTTCCACCAGACTGAGCAGAGTCGCACTACTGCCCACCACCACCATGCCGACCGTCATGGCCGCTGTGGCAGCCGCTCGGAGCAGACCCGCCGCCGTCTTCGGACAGGCCACCACCTCGGCGTAACGGAAATCGCGGCCATAAGCAAAGTTCGAAATGGCGTTGGTGCGACGGACGATCCGGGTGTTGATGGCGGCCATCACAAACGGAGCCGTGTAGTAGCCGGCTTCGGCATCCAGTTCCACACCTTTTTGGTCACCGCGATCCGGACCACGATCTTTGCTGCGGTCGGGATACAGCGCGTAGGGATCGCCCAGAAGCCGACGGAGCTCTCGATCGTGCTTGGCTTCGGCAAACATGTGAAGCCCGGAGGCAATCGTGCCACCGCTCGCTCCGCCCCGCATCGCCACCACGTACAGCTTGGCGCTACCGATGCGCTGGCCCTGCTTCGCAAAGTGCTCGGCGAGTAGATGAACCCCCAAGTCCGAGGGCAGGGAGTCAAAGCCGCAGCAGTGGACAATGCGAGCGCCGGTCTGTTCGGCGATGCTGTGAACGCTGTCGATCGAGCTACGAACAAAGTTCGTCTCACCGGTCAGGTCACAATAATCGCTACCTTCCTCTGCGCAGACCTTGACCAGGGTGTGACCATATTTGGCGTACGGGCCCACGGTGGTGCAGACCACTCGGGTCGAACGAGCGATGTCACGCAACGCTGCGGCATCACTGCTGTCGGCAATCAGAATGGGCAAATCAGCGCAGGCGGGATCGATTCGCGCCAAGTCGCGACGAACCTCTTCAAGTTTGGCGCGGCTGCGGCCAGCAATCGCCCAGCGCAGGTCGCTCCGTCGCAGACCGGCCAAATACTCCGCGACCAACTTGCCGGTAAAGCCCGACGCACCAAACAACACCACCGAATAGGGACGACTCTCACGAGAAACAACCGAGCTAGGCATGCTGCGATCCTACCGCAGAGGCCGCACCGATGTCGGACAGGACTCGCTCGACATGTCCTTTGATCGAGACCTTGCCATACACGGCCGCAAGTCGACCCGCTTCATCGATCACGAACGTCGAGCGGATGATGCCAAGGCTCGTTTTGCCGTACATGACTTTCTCACCGTACGCCCCGTAGCGCTTCGCGACCTCGGAGCCGGGATCAAACAGCAGCACAAACGGCAGGCTGTACTTGGCCGCAAAGCGCTGATGCGAAGCGACCGAGTCAGGGCTGACTCCAAAAATGATCGTATCGCCGAATCGACCCTGCTGGTCACGGAAGTCGCAGGCTTCCTGGGTGCAACCTGGGGTGTTGTCCCTGGGATAGAAGTACAAAACGATCCGGCGGCCTGTGAGGTCCGCGAGTCGGTAGGTCTTGCCATCACTCCCGACAAGCGAAAAGTCCGGGGCCGAATCACCTGGCTTGAGTTTGATCTGTGCAGTCATGGCCTTGTCCTTCGCCTGTCTGTGGCCCGCCGTCAAGCAGCATCGCGACAGTCGGCTAAGCGAATCACCGGTGCACCGGCGCGCAGAAACTCTCGCTCATGACAGGTCAGCACCAGGATCTGATGACGACTCGCCCCTCGCCGCAGCAGCTTGAGCATCCGGTCAAACCGCGCATCATCACAAAACACCAACGCGTCATCTAACACCAGCGGTACCGACTCACCACGCTGCGCCATCAAGTCCGCCACTGCCAATCGCACGATCACCGCCAGTTGCTCGCGAGTGCCGATGCTCAACGACGCAAACGGCTCCAGGTGTTCGCCGCGTCGCAGCCCCACCATCGCCATCGTCGCTTCGTCAATCTGCAATCGACAGCCCGGCAAGATCGCCTGCAAATAAGGCTCTATCAGACGAGACAGCGGCTCCAAATACGCTTCTCGGGCACTGCGGTCATGGGCTTGCAAGCTGTCATACAGCAGCCGAATCGCTGCCGCTTGACGCTGCTTATGGGCCAGTTCGACCTCAGCTCGCGAAAGCTCTGCCCTCGTCTCCACGACCTCTTCATCGAGCGCTTGTTGCCCAAGGGTCCGCAGCTCTATCGCGAGATCCTGGACTTCGCGCTCTGTCGACTGGAGCCGCCGCAACCGCTCGGCCACCGCGTCTCGAAGCTGCTCGACGCTCTCACGAACCCCGACCGGGTCTGCGCTCTTCACCTCGGCATCGAGCTGCGCGACCTGCGCCTGCAGCGCCGCCACAGCTTGCTGCCGAGCTTGGACCGCCGCGTCGAGCTCACTATCCGCAAGCTGCTCCGACTCTTCGGTCAGACGCTCGCGACTGCGCTCGACCTCCCGTTGTTGCTGAGTCAGCTTCCCAACTAGCAGAGCCTGTTCTTGCCCAAGTTGTGTCACCGAGTGTCGTTTCCTGGTGGAGGCCTCGAGCGACTGTCCGGCTTCTTTTTCCAGGCCCAACAGAGCCGTCTCACACTCCAGCAGTCGTCGCTCCCATTCTTCGAGGGGCAGCGATTCACCGTCCCCACCGAGCAGCTTCTGTTTGCGATCGAGCCGGAAGATCTCCTCGCGCAGGGCAGAGAGTCCCTCGGGACAGAGCCGCTTTTGACGCTCCTCCAGATCGCGCAGCTCGCCGAGTCGATCGTTCCTCGCCGCGTGCTCACGCTCTGCCGACATCACATCTGGGAGCCCCAACTCTGCAAGCTGGCGCATCAGCTCTTCTCTGTGCTCATCGAGCTGCTTGCGTAGCTTGCTCGCCCCAGTGCGGCCTGGTGTCACCACCAAACGAAGCTGTCCGGGCAGCTCAATCACCGTCCGCTCCGTCAGCCACAGCGGCTCCCCCTGTCCGCTGACCGACTGGCCATCGATCCATAGTGTCCCGGCTCCGAGCTGCTCGACCTCGATCTGCGTCGCCACCGCTTGCAGCTCGACCTCACGCTCACGCACCTTGCGCGAAAGCTCTCGCAACCGCTGGAGCTTGCCGTCATCGACCAACAGCCGCAGCAGTTCCTCACCCAGTCTGGCCCGCCGGTCCTCGATCGCAACCGTCTCAGCCAGTCGCTGCTCTCGTTCGGCCAGCTCTTTGCCAATTCGAAACCGCTCGACGCCCTGGCGCAGCGCCGACGCTTCGCGTTGTTTGTCCTCACGCAGTTTTTGGAGTGCCCGACTCTGCGCTTCCAGCGTCGCCATCTGCTCTTGCAGAGCCGACCACTCGACCGCCCGATGTTGCTGCTCGACCTCTAGCTTCGCCAGCTCTTCTATCGCTCGCCGAAGCTGCTCCCGCTGCTCGTGCCGCCGATTCCTTCGAGCCACCTCGCCCTTGAGCTTTTCGGCGAGCAGCTCTCCGTCTCGTCGCAGGGACTCCAGGACACGCTCTCGTCGCTCAATGCCGAGCAGCGCCTCCTGCTTGGCCACCAGTTCTACCTGCTCCTGTCCCAGCGTGTCATCTTCCCGATACCGGTGCAGCCGTGCTTGAAGCTCCCCGAGCTTGTCGACTTTTCCTTCGTAGTCACGCAGTTGCGCCGTCAACGTCCCGAGCTTGCCGGTCAGAGTCTCTACTCGCTCACGCGCCTTCTTCAGCTCATCCCGAGGCTGACCGGTCTTGGTAAAGTTCTCTTCATATCGCTCGCGGAAGATGTGGAGCAGCTTCCGTCCCACCTCACCAGTCAGCACGCTGCCGACCTCTGCTTCGAGCGCCGATTGCAAATCCCGCTGGAGCGTCGACGACGGAAGTTGGTTCAAAAACGACTCCCCTTGCGTCAACCACAAGAGGCCGCACAGCCCTTGGTGCTCGTGCTTGGGCTCGGCGTTGCCTTTCTGGGGTGACTCGAAACGCAGCAGTCGCTGTAGCTCTTCTTCGGCAGCGCTTCCCTCCAACTTTCCCGTCGGCGTCGTCAGCTCTGCACGTGGGCTCTGATAGAACGCTTTGTAGATCGAATACGGTCGCCCACCGAACTCAAGGTCCACGCGCAGCTCGGGTCGCACCTTGCTTCCGAACGGGAGCAGTTCCTCTGATACGCCAGCACTGATTTTGTGCTTTACGAACAGCGCCGCCCGCAGGGCGAGCAGCAGCGTCGATTTGCCATCTTCATTGTCACCCGCAATCACCGTCAGGCCATCGCCGAGCCCAGAAAGCGTAAGTGGCCCACGCAGTTTGCGAAAGTTGCTGATCTGAATCCGCCGAATCCGCATTGCCCTACCCTCTCTCCGCTTGGCGATATTCCGATAGCAGCAGCTTGAGCGCGAGCCGCGCCTCCCCGCCCAGCTCCCCACCTACCGCCTGCTTGCCACGCAAATCCGCAATCACACTGCGCAGCAGTCCTTCCGTTGGCAGTCCCGCAAGCTCGGCATCGTTTACTTCAGGTAAGAGCCCGCTGTCGTGAACCCGCAGGAGGTGCAGCTTCGCCTGCCAATCGGCGAGTAGGCCCCGCAGCGGGTCGTCGAGCGACACCGGAAGCGAACCGCTCAGCGTCAGATCCACCACCAGCCGCTCCGGACTTGTCGACAGTCCGCCGAGCAAGGCATCGAGCATCGCCAGGTCTTCCGCCGATTGGAGGGACAGCGCCCGCTTTTCCCACTGAAAGTGCCCAATCGGAATCGTCTCGACCTGTGGTGCCGCCCCCGGACCGTCGATGTGACAGAGCAGCACATTGCCGCTCGGGCTGCGGTCTTTGTCCTTGAAGCGATCGGGCTCGGGCGTTCCCGCGTAATAGGTCTTGTCGGCGATTTGCAGCGTTCCGTGCCAGTCACCAAGCGCCAGATAATCGAGCCGCGCCCGCTTGGCCCGATCCTCGGCGATTTCGTTGACCGCTTCGCTGCGCTCTGGCAGTCGATTCTTCACCGACCCATGAGCCACCCCCACTCGGACCGCGCCCGCTTCCGTCACCATGTCATCGAGCGCCTCGGTGATATCCAACGACTCGTGGCGACGACACAGCGGTGCGGGCAAGACCGCCAAGCGACCGTCCGCGCAGATCACCGGCTCGGGCGTGAGCATCGGAATGACGTTCTTTGGCACCGGCAGTCGCAGAAGGCGCGTCCACACACTCTCCCCAAGCGCCGCGTCGTGGTTCCCTGGCAGTAGCAGCCACGGTCCCGCAAAGCCAGTCATCGCATTGAGCGTCCGCCGCAACACGTCATCAGCGACGGTATGACTATCGAACACGTCGCCCGCGACCACCACGCAGTCGAGCTTGTGCTCCGTCGCCAAACGCGCCATTCGCTCGATTGCCCGCACTCGTTCGATCTTCAGCAGCGCCGCCCGATCCGAGTCATGCGCCACCAAATCTGCGAAGACCTTGCCTATCTGCCAGTCCGCCGAGTGTAAAAACCGCACCGCCATGTCCGTGAGTCCCCTTTGTCGCGGCGACTGTAGTACATGCGGCGAGCCCCAACAAAAGCGATGCGTGTTACTCGCGATGATACGGACTGCCGTCGAGGATCGACTGCGCCCGATAGATCTGCTCCATCACAATCAGGCGGGCCAGCCGATGCGGCAGC
>CALLYL010000002.1 GCA_937859535.1 uncultured Myxococcales bacterium | reverse complement strand
AGGAAAGTGCGCTGTCGAAAACGATTCGGACCGATGACGATGGCGTCGCCAGCCTGGAATGGCCGCAGCTTCCTGAAGGAGGCTACCGAGTGGTGGCCAGAGCCGTCATAGCAGGCCGTCCGACCGACGACAGCGATGTGTTCCTGGTACGCGGTATTGGTCGCGAGCTGGAAGCGCCCGAGGCCGACGACCGACTCCTGCGTCTGGTCAGCGAGATCACCGCTGGTGAACACAAACGGCCCGGCGAATCGCTGTCCGGCCTGTACTTCCATCCTCCGCACATCGAGCACGTACGGGACCATCGGGATCTGCCGCTGTGGGACAATCCCCTGATCCTGGTCATCGCCGTCACCTGCTTCGGCCTCAACTGGATGCTGCGCCGACGATGGGGCTACGCGTAAGATGAGACAATGAACAGCGATGGAGTAAGCACAGCAGCCGTAGACCGAGCACGAGCGGTGGGCGGCCGGACCGCTGTGGGCTGTGTGGTGGTGCTCGGTCTGATTCTGGCTAGCCTGATCACGTCGGCACCACACCTGGCACTGACACTGCTCGGAATGACGGTGGTGCTGTCGCTGTGTGCCTTTCGGATCGGCCAAGTCGCTGGTCCCCGAATTGCCGCAAGTCCGTGGCCACTGGCACCGCTTATCGGCTCGCTGGCGGCTCTCTGCTCGCTGCTCGCCACGGCGCTACTCTCTGCCACGGTGGGGCTTGTGTGGGGCTTGTATGATGGCGTTCGCGGTGCCGACTGGGCCTACAGCTACCTGGGCAAGCCGTTTGTGGCGGTGATCTATTACGGCTCGCTGGTCGCCGTCCTGTGCGGCGCGGCGGCGGGACTCCTGATCCGATTCCTACTGCGGCGGAGCTAGCGTCCGAAGCGACCAGACCGACTCTTTCGAGCAGTCCGGAGAGATTAGGAAAACCGACAGTCTGGCTGCTTCCGTCCGGTCTTGGTGATCACAAGGTGCCAAAGCTGTCCATCTCGCGCCAGAGAGCTTCCGGCTGCCGACAGCAGATACCACTGCCACATCAAATAGAAGCGTCTGTCGTACTTCTTTTGATCGAGCAGATGATAGCCGTTCTTGAAGTTCTCCCACCAGGCCATCAGCGTGTGATAGTAGTCCGGCCCAAAGTTGTGCCAGTCCTCCATCACGAACAGTCCCTCCATCGCTTTCCCAAGCTGAGCGATCGACGGAGCACAGGCGTTCGGGAAGATGTACTTTTCGATAAACGGAGTCCCGTGCAGCAGGCTTTCGTTGTTGCCCACGGTGTGAAGGAGCGCGACTCCGTCCGGCTTCATGTTGCGATGCACGACCTCCATCAAGTTGCGATGGTTCTTGTGCCCGATGTGCTCTAGGAGTCCGATCGACCACACTCTGTCGAACTGTCCATAGACATCGCGGTAGTCCTGCAAACGAAACTCACAGGGCAGATTTCCCGCCATTTCCCGCGCCAGCTTCACTTGCTCTTTGGCGACGGTCACACCGACGACTTTGACACCGTACTTCTCTGCCGCGTACATCGCCAGACCGCCCCAACCACAGCCCAGATCGAGCACGGTCATGCCCGGTTGCAGACCGACCTTGCGACAGATGAGATCGAGCTTGGCATCCTGCGCTTGTTCCAAGTTCTTCGCGTTCTTCCAGTAACCACAGGTGTAGACCAGGCGCTTGTCTAGCATCACCTTGTACAAATCGTTGCCGATGTCGTAGTGCTTCTCTGCGACCTCGTACGCACGAGCCCGGCTCTGTCGATTGAACAGGATCGCGTGCAGCGTGATCATCTTCATCCGCCAGTTGCCGGTGATCTTCTTCGTCATGTCGGCGCGAAGAATTTTTTCGAAGAACAGCTCAAGCTGTTCACAGGTCCACCATTCGTCCATGTAGGACTCGCCCAGACCGATCGAGGCCTCGGCCAAGAGTCGTTCGTAGAACAGTGGATTGTTGACTACGATGTCGCCCGGATTTTTTCCCTCAAAGCCGATTCCGGCCTCTGTGAACAGCTCGCGCACGACGCCTTCAGCACGCACACGTCGTGCTTCATCCGAACTCGAATGCCCTGCCATGATGCCCCCCAATGTTGTTGTGAAACGGCTCGGTTACGACGCGACGGATTCCGAGACTTCCTGTCTGGCTGCTTCCCGAAGCTCATCGATGTCGCGATACACATGCTTCGGTTTGCCAAAAATCTTGAACGTCTGCAGGACCGCATCCGCCCAGCCGTACATCCGATATGGATAGCCGTTCTGCGCGCAGAATTCCTGCACAAGTGGACTCATCCGCTTGTAGTAGATGTGACTGTAGCCAGGAAACAGATGGTGTTCGATCTGGTACTGAAGACCGGAACAGACCAACCCCCCTAGGAAGCCGGTACGGAAGTTGATCGTCGTCGCTGTCTGTAGCAGAACAAAGTCCTTTTTCCAGGCTCCCTTGGCGATACAGAACGCCTTTTCTGGATAGTGACCGGGGGCCAAAATGCAGTAGAGCGGATAGCCAAGCAGACCGATGCGCAGCAGGTTGAAACCAATCACATGCGTAACCGGAAAGAAGAACGATGGGATGACAAACCACGCCAAAAGATGCAAAGACATCACGATCAGATCCGCCCAGTGCGCCGGTTTGCGACGGCTCTTGTCCGGAAGGATCGCCAGCAGGTGTCGCCAGCTCCCAATCTGACGCAGATAGCTATTGAGCCACGCCAGGAATGGAAACAGGAATCGCTGATAGCGAGGAAAGTAGCCGATTCCCTGCTTCACTTCTTCCTCGGTGCTGGCAAACACCGGCGTAAAGTCTGCGTCCCCATCGATGCCCATCACGTTCGGATTCGCGTGGTGCAAGGTGATGTGCCGATAGCGCCAGAAGGTAGCCCCTAACATCAGGAAGAAGGGATACCCAAAGTAGGCCAAGACTTCGTTCACCCAGCGATGTTTGCTCGCTGCATAGTGCGTGGCGGTGTGGGTATTCGTTCCGACTCCCACCGAACCATACGTCGAGATCAGCATACCCAACGCCCGCAGCCACAGCGGCTCCGCCCATACAAACAGAGCGATTCCAAACAGAGCCAAGGAGACATGCACCGCCAGCTCGAAGACAACTGGACCTACTGGACGACGGTTCCAGCCTCGGTTGCGGAACTCTGTCTTCAAGGCAGCTAGGGCATCTTCCATCGACACAGAATAGCGCAGCCGCTTGCGTCCGTGACATCAAAGATTGTCACCATTGTGTCATCGCTGATTGTCACCATTGTGTCATCACTGTGCCGCAACGGAGTGGTCAGTGGTTCGACGACTTTGGTTAGGATGACTGCCACATAGGAACACTCTGCTCACAATTCCTGTTGCGTTGAAACATAGACGGTGCCGCAGAGCGATGCGAGTCTGGACAGACTGGTCGAAACGTCGGAGTCGAAGGAGTCGGCCATCGGTTCCTACTCGCGACGGAGCATCCAGCCAGGTTTCTGGGGAACTGCTCCGAAATTCTTGATCTGGACGTAAGTGTAGGCTACCCAAGGCGATATGAAGCGGTTTCACGGACGGTTTTTGTCTTCCCTCCTCTCGCTCGGATTGGCCCAGGCCGGATTGCTTGGCGTTTCGACGGTCACCTCAGCGAATGCCGAGGAACGCAACCCGGACATCGCCCAGATTGAGCACGACATTGCCGAAGCGGGACGGACAGGCGCGCTACCGACGCTGCAAAAGGCGTGGCAGGTTCGCTTCGATGGAGCAGCGGGTCCGGGTGAGCGAATTTCGCTCGAAGTCCTCCCGGCGATTCCGGTTCAAGAAGGCGATCCGGAATCGAAGAAGCGCTTTGAGCGACTGCGCGAACAGGTCAAGCTGGCCTTCGAGCAGCACCGTCAAGACACGGGTGTGTTCACGATCGTGCTGCGCGATGGTCAGAAGCTGCTCACCAGCCAGGGCATGGTGATTCCGCTCAAGTTCGTGTTTCGGCGGCTGATGTTCTCATCGACCGAAACCAACTTTGCGGGCTATGGCCAGGCGGGCTGCTCGATCACAACCCAATTCTTTGCCACCGGTACTCGCGAGCCGCTTCGACTCGGGGAAAATCCGACGCTGACGCGCTTTCACTTTAGCCGCGATGGCATTGCGATGTTCCAAGGCTATCAGGGACAGCACGGCGAAATCGTAATGTTCCGTCGCCAGACGAACGATCCGGTCGAAGTATCGCTTGAGTACACCGATCCCGAGCTAGGCCAGGTCACCCGCTTCGCACCGGTGCCGCTCGGTATCTGTTCGGACGCCGCGATGCCGCCGCCACCACCACCTCCGCCGCCTCCTCCTGTGGCAGAAGCGGCCCCACCGTTTGCCGAGGCCCCACCACCACCCGTTGAAGGCGTCGCGATTCCCGAGCCGCCGCCGCTGCCTCGTGGCTTTACCTGGGGCATCTCGGCGATGGCGGGTGGCAGCATCATCGCTGAGCCAGGCTACGGTCAGGGAGTCGGTGGCGTGGCCTTTGGCGCGGCGGGACGAATGGGGTACTTCTTCCATCCCCAGTTTGCGCTGCTCGGGGAAGCCCGACTCACCGGGATGGCCGGTCCGTCATTCCAAGCCTACAAGATCAACGCCGCGATGCTTGCGCAGCTTCATTTCCTGCGAATCTGGGTGCTATCGGCGGGCCCTGCGCTCGGCTTTGCCGGGAGCGATCGCTACGGTGGCTCGAACTTCGCAGGAGGCTTTCTGGCCCGCTTCGGAGCCGATATCGCGCTCAAGCCGTCCACAAGCGGTCGCAGCCGGGCGATCTCGCTCCGGCTCGAAGCAGAGCCACTGTTTTTGCCGCTCAACAACGATGCCCGCGTCGGCTCCGTTGGCTCGATCTCGAGCATCGGTTTCACCGTCGGATACGAGAGCTATTGATGGCCGCGAGCGCAGCGTCGGCCGAGATCCTGTTTTACCCAAGACCTGCCAGGCGCAGTTTGCGTGCCCGAGCTGTCGGCATACCGAGCCGGTCGTGTTTCATGATCCCGATGCCTTTGCCGAAGACGAACCGATCGGTGGTCGCAGCCCGGCGTTCCGCGCAGCCGCTCTTGAGCAGGCGCAAAAGACGCTGACCGCGAAAGCCCAGAAAGCACTTCCGCTGGTTCCTTGTCCCAAGTGCGGAGCGATCGCACCCGCCGCGTTACAAAGGGCCTATCTGCGCGCCGCGCTGCCCCTTTTGGCAGTGGTTCCGGTGGTCCTGCCTACGCTGACCATGCTCTTTGGTGTCATCACTCCAGCGACGAGAATCACCTCCGCACTGATTGCCCTGAGCGTCACCACCCTGCTCTCGCTTGCGATCACCGTGTGGGGACAGCGAAAGCTGGTCGGCGATGCGCGACGGTCGGTGCAGTTCCGTCCGTGACGCATCTGTCCCGACACGCCCGCGATCAGATTGCAGAGCGCTGGTCCGGATGGACGCTGCTCCCAGCGCAATAAGAATCTGATGAAATGACTCTTATTAGGACTCGCTCGGAGTCACGGTAATGACGACGGACTTAGAGGTCGGAGTACGGCTCTTGTCAGCGCGACTTCCCAACGGAACGAGCACGTTGGTCTCTGGAAAATAGGTCGCAGTACAGCCTGGCGGAATCGGATAGGGCACCACCACAAAGCGCCGCACCGTTCGCGTCTCTCCCTCGAAGTGACTGTGCAGATCGACAAGCTGCTTCGCTTGCAGGCGGCGACTCTGGATATCTTCCTGATTCATCAGGATCACCCGTCTGCCACCGAACACGCCGCGATAGCGATCATGCAGTCCGTAGATCGTGGTGTTGAACTGATCGTGGGTGCGAATCGTCATCATCAAGAGCTGCCCCGGCAGTAAGTCGTGACGAGGCAACGGCTCGACGGTAAACATCGCCTTGTGAGAGCTTGTTACAAAGCTCCGCTCCCGCGCTGTGTTCGGCAGGATGAAGCCATCGCCGCCGCGCACCCGTTCGTTAAAGTGCGCAAAGCCGGGAATCGTCGCTTCGATGTGATCACGAATCAAATCGTAGTTGTCGCGCAGCCGGAGCCAATCGACCTGACTGCGTCCGCCCAGCACGGCCTCGGCCAGCTCACAGACGATCGCAACCTCACTGCGGAGCTGCGAAGAAGCCGGGTTTAGGTGTCCCTGGGAGCGATGAACCACACTCATCGAGTTTTCGACGGTGACAAACTGCGGTCCAGTCGCTTGGAGATCGCGCTCGGTTCGCCCCAGACACGGCAAGATGAGCGTGCCATGGTCGCTGATGAGGTGTCCACGGTGGAGCTTGGTCGAGACATGAACCGCCAAACGGCAACGGCGGAGCGCCTCTGCGGTGACCTCGGTGTCGGGAGTCGCCGATAGGAAGTTGCCGCCCAGGGAAAACAGCAGCGCCACTTTCCCCTGCCGCATCGCTTCAATCGTACCAACGGTATCAAGGCCCGGCTGACGCGTCGCCACAAACCCAAAGCGCTGCTCCAGTCGAGACAGAAACCCATCATCGACCTTGGGGGTGATTCCCATCGTGCGGTCACCCTGGACGTTCGAGTGACCACGCACCGGACACAGACCCGCGCCGGGTCGTCCAATGTGGCCCCCAAGCAAAAGCAGGTTCACGACCTGCTGAATCGTCGCCACCGCCGCTTTGTGCTGCGTAAGCCCCATCGCCCAACAGGCAATGATGCGACGGGAGCGGAGCCAGACCTCGGCGGCAGCCCGAATCTGCGGACGATGGAGGCCCGAGCCGGACTCAAGCTCAGCCCAGGTTACCTCGTCGAGATCCTCGATCAGTGCGTCGATGCCAGAGGTGTGCTGGCGAATGAATTCCCAATCGAAGACCTTACCGGGCCGCTTGCGCTCCTCGTCTAAAAGTTCCTTCATGATGCCTTTACAGAGCGCGGCATCGCCGTCGATCTGCACCGGCAAAAACAGACTGGTAATCGTCGAACCGCCACCGAGCAGCTCGGTCGGATTCTGCGGATGGGCAAAGCGCAGCAGCGCCGCCTCGGGAAGCGGGTTGACCGCGACGATCTCACAGCCTCGGGCGGCTGCTTTTTGCAGCGTCGACATCATCCGTGGGTGATTCGTCCCCGGATTCTGTCCAAGGATAAAGATCGCGTCGGCTTGCTCAAAGTCCTCAAGCTGGACCGTGCCTTTGCCCACCCCCACCGTCTCTTTTAAGGCCACCCCGCTCGACTCGTGACAGAGGTTGGCGCAGTCGGGCAGGTTGTTCGTCCCAAGCTGTCTCACCAGGAGCTGAAACAGATACGCCGCTTCGTTGCTGGTTCGTCCCGAGGTGTAAAACGCGGCTTCGTGCGGTGATGACAGTTTGCCAAGCTCGTCGGCAATCAGTCGGTATGCGGCATCCCAAGAAATGGCCTGGTAGTGACTTCCGCCCGGCGGTAGATAGACTGGCTCGACGAGACGACCGTACTGGCCGAGGACATAATCGCTCTCGCTCAGCAGCTCGGCGACGCTGTGACGGGCAAAGAATGCAGCGTCAATGCGACGACGGGTGGACTCCCAGGATGGCCTTGGCACCGTTTTCGCAAAACTCGATCTCATTTCGCTCACCCGCTGCTTCGGGCCAGGCGCAGCCGGGACAGTCGACGCCCTCGGGCTGATTGACCTTGAGTAGTGTCTTGATCCCGCGCAGCAGGCCGGTGTCATTGCGACGAATCTCATGAAGCGTCGATAAGATTGCGGCGGTACCACCCGCTTGCTCGGCACGAGCGGCAAGCGTTACTTGGCTGGAATCATCGGGAGTCTGCGCCCCGCTGCGGGATTGTGTGGCATCTGACATGCTGGAACGTCCTCGCTGTCGTCTACATCTTCATCGCGCAAAAGCGGACCTGGGCCACTGCGCAACCGCTCCACGCCACAGTAGACGTTCATTTGCTGGTCGCGTAAAAAACCAACCAAAGTCATCCCCGCCGAGCGCGCCACTTCCAACGCCAAGCTCGACGGAGCCCCGATCGCTACAAACACCGGTACGCACGCCATCCGGGCCTTTTGTACCAGTTCAAAGCTAGCCCGGCCCGAGACAAGCAGGATGTGACCGTGCAGCGGCAGCGTCCCGGCGCGAAGCTGCGAGCCCAACAACTTGTCAACGGCATTGTGTCGCCCGACATCTTCCCGAAGCGCAACCAGGCGCAGCTCGGCATCAAACAGCGCCGCCGCGTGCAGCCCGCCCGTTCGCTCAAACGTCGCCTGCGCTTGACGCAGTACCCTCGGCAGCCGGGTCAGATCCTGAATCTGCACATGCGGCCAGCCCGGACGCAGCGTTTCACTCGGGATCGCGGCCAACCCGTCGAGCGTACTTTTGCCACACACCCCGCAGGCGCTCGTCGAAAAGAAGCTCCGCGCCAGTCGTGCTGTCGGCAACTCGACACCCTCACGCAGCGTCACCACCACCGAGTTGTCATCCCCGATGGGTGTCTCGACCGCCAGCACTTCCGAAGGTGAGCGAACCAGCCCTTCTCCAACCAAAAAGCCTAGCGCCAGGTCGGCATCCTCTTCGTCCCGCTCCGTCCGCGTCTCCGCTGGAGTCCGCATCGTAATCGTCAGGGGCTGTGCGGACCCACCCTGCCCGAGTCGCACCAGAATTTGTAGCGGAGACTCGACGCAGACCTGCTCGACCCGCTGGGATACCCGGTTCCCATCGAGGTGAAAGACCGGAACTCGCTGAACACGCCGACTCATCTTTGGCCAAGAATAGCGGCAGAAAAGCGGAGTGACCGGAAAATGTGGTCAGGGAATCGCAGACCAGAACCAGAACCAGAACCCGAACCGCCTAGAACAGCATGCGGCGAGCGTTTTCCAGTGAGTGCCGCTGTAGAAAGGTCGTTCGCTGCGCGGGATCCGCAATGTCCGAAAGTCGCTGCTGGAGCTGCCGGTTTAGCTCGGCCAACGCTGGCGCTGCTCGCGTTTCATCACCCAGCGTACGGAGTGCATCCACCCAAAGCAGTCGCAGCGGAATCTCACTCCCTCCCGTTCCATGAAGAGAGTCGATGAGCTCGATTCCTTCCGCGATCACCGCAACCGCCTCGGCAACTTGTCCGTTTAGGAGCAGCACACGTCCTACCGACAAATAGGCAACGGGCGCACTGCTCCGCAGCGGCTTAAAGATCCCGAGGGCCAAGCGAGCTTCCGTTTCGGCTTTGACCCTGTCTCCAGCCGCGTAGTAGTGACCAGCCAGTGCACACTGCGCAAAGGCCGCGTAATAGGAGTGATTCCCAATGCTGTTAAGGACACTGAACGCCAGACGCTGCGCTTCCTGCTGAGCCGCAGGATCGGTACGCTCGGCCAGCAGCAGCGCGTACAGCATCTGTACCCACACAATGGTGATCGGCTCATCCAGGCGGAGAGCCACCGCCAGTCCTTCCCGGAAGCAGGTCTCTGCTTCGGCAGAGCAGCCCATGCGCCCCAAGGCACAACCGAGATCCCCCAGCGCAACCGAGGTCATGCGCCGATCCCCGATCTCGCGAAAGGAATCTACCGCGTTCCGGAAAAACTGGACCGATGCGCCCGGCGTTGGCTGGAGGGCGTTACTATGACGACCCTTGCCATAGTTCATCCAGGCGCGGATGTAGCCATCGCTCTGGGCCAGCGCTCCCCCCGTCCGCTCGACGTGAGAGAGAAACAGCTCTGCCATTTCGCGATCGCCGATCATGCCGAGCATCATCAGGAGGATCGTGTTGGATTCGACGTAGCTACCAATGATGTCTCGCGATGGTGCAACGCTGCCAAACAGAAGCGAGAGCTCCGCGACCAGCTGCCCTTTGCCAAGTGCCGCCGCACACGCCGTGGCCATCGAAACGGCCCGCAGCCAGTGCAGAGTTCCCTCACTGAGCAGCTTGATGGCATCACAGCCCGCATTCAGCGCATGATCCAGCTCGTTGCGCCAGAACCAGGCCACACACTGCAACGACAGGAAGGCACCGCGTGTCTCTCCCTCCGCTCCGCACGCTAGCCCTCTGCTCACACAACGGAGGACTCCTTCCAAGTTGTTCGCTTCATACGCCCGCTCTGCGGCATACAGGAAGTGTCCCATGGCACGGATCAGATCACCGCTGCGTTCGAAGTGCTCTGCCAACACCACAGCATCGCGCTCTCCCACAGACTCCAGGAAGCAACCGGCCAGATAGTGGGCGGCCTTGCGATCCTCTTCCGGAAGCATCTCGTAGGCGGCTTCACGCATCAAGCCGTGGCGAAAGCTGAACTCCACTTCATCTGGGAATCGCGTCTCGCGATGTTGGGTGATGATCTCGGACTCGGTCAGAATCTGGAGCCACCCGGCAAACTGATCACTGCCGCGCTCTCGGCCCACCAACCGACGCACACCGCCCTCCCAGAAGGTCTCGCCAAACACGCTGGCCGCCCGCAATACCCGTCGCGCATCGGCTGGCATTCGCATCAGGCGAGCATGCAGAACCGCGAGAACCGTCTCTGGCAGTTCTTCTCCTTTGCCTTCCGCTACCGCCCGCACCAGCTCTTCCAAAAAGCAGTGCGTTGCCTGCGGACTGCTCAATGATGCGAGCGGTAATGGTGGGCGATATCTTATTGCCCATGACCTGCTGAATCAGTCTCTCACACGCTTTTTTGGGCAGCGGCCCCAGACGAATATCCTGTCGCGCCCGGTCGGCCCACAGCTTCGGAAACAGATCCTCGACCTCGGGACGCGCCAGCGCCAGCACCATCAGTGGACGATCGCCCAGTTCACGAAGTGCGTTGTCCACCACTTTGCAGGTCAGGGCGTCTCCCCAGTGGATGTCTTCCAGCAGCAGCAGCACCGTATTGCGCCGCGTCAACCACCGCAAAAAGGACACAAATGCCTGTGAGATCTGGTCCGCCATCACGCGGGGATCTTGTCGGGCAGCGCGCAGTACCACGTTGTCAGGAAACGACACCCCACACATTTCGCCCAGGAATGCCGCGACGGTCTGGGAGTCCTCTGTCTCCGCGTACTGGGCAACCATGGCGGTAATTTTGTCTTGGCGAGCCGTTGCGTCCTCGCCCTCTTTGACCTCGAAAAAGCGGCGTAGCGCTTGCGCAAGCAGGCCATAGGAGGTGCCGATACCCATCGGATCGCCTCGGCCATGGAGCAACAGCAAATCCGATCGCGCAGCCTGAATCCGTCGTAGAAACTCGTGCCGCAGCCGCGACTTGCCGATCCCAGCGGGGGCTGTAACCAACACCGCCGTGGCCGCGTCATTTTCGCTACAGCTCACAAACGAGGCCTCTAGCAGACTCAGCTCACGCTCGCGACCGACACACTGCGTCGGCTTCCCAAGCACCACGCGGGAGTTATCCGATTGGATCGGACCAGACCGTGACACCGTCGTCAGACCAGAGCCAAGTCGCACCAGACTGAAGTGATCTTGGACCAGCCGACTCGAGGTGTCATCGATGATGACCGAACCTCGCACCGGCGTACGTAGATGCTGCGCCGTCTCCAGCATGGAGGCCAGCCGCCCGAGAACCTCGCCAAACAGCGAGCCCTGATCCATCACAGCCCGACCCGTGGCCAAGCCCACCAGGGCGTTGGGATACCGCTCCTGGATGATGAGCGCGCAGCGCACCGCTTGGATCGCCTGCTCGGTAGGTGCCCCTTGCCGAGACAACGTCGCGATGACGGAGCCGTCGACCATGCAGTCCACGGTAATCCCAAGCTGCGCCAGCTCATCGCGAATCGCCGACGCTTGGATTCGATGGGACTCGGCGGAAGAGGAGTCGAGCGTCGCCCGGGGTTCTGCTTGCGGATGATTGCTCTGGGCCATCACCACGCTCACCAAGATCTGCTCGCCATCTACGGGCGGGGCCTTGGGACCAGAGCTTAGCGCGGTCCGCCGTGGCCTCGGCGTACCAGATGAAATCTGACCGAGCGCGTCCAGCTCCTTTTTTAGCTCAATGGCATTGGCAATGCGGTTCTGCGGATTCTTGGCGAGCATTCGCGCCACCAAGTTCCCCAGATCAGCGGGCAGATCGGGACGAGCGCGGCTGAGCGGAGGCGGCTCCTCAAACAGGATCTTGGCGAGCACCGCAGCGATGTGTTCATGCACAAACGGAGGCTGTCCCGTCAGGCACTCAAACACCACACAGCCCAGGCTGAAGATGTCGGCGCTCGGTCCAATCTGGCGATCGCCACGCGCCTGCTCCGGGGCCATGTACTCTGGAGTGCCCACCACCATTCCGGTCTGGGTGAGGTTTCCTCCGCTGAAGGCCCGCCGCGCCAGACCGAAGTCAATCAGCGCCACGCCATCGACGCTACCGTCGCGTAGAAAGAGGTTGCTCGGCTTGATGTCGCGGTGGAACACCGTCGCTTCATGCGCCGTAGCCAGCGCAGTCGCTACGTTCCGCAGCAGGACCATCACCTCTTCCAGAGTCAGTGGCTGCCGACGGAGACGCTGCCCGAGGTCTTCTCCTTCCAACCACTCCATGGCCAGGTACGGAACCCCTTCACTGCTGATTCCGTGGGCCACATACGAAACAATACCGGGATGGCGTAGCTCAGAAAGTGTGCGAGCTTCACGCATGAAGCGGTCCAGCTCGACGCTGCTCGCTTCGTGGCGCATCAGCTTCAGCGCAGTCATGCGATCGGTTTGGCGGTCCCGCGCCCGATAGATGTGACCCATCCCTCCCGTTTGGGTCCGCTTCTCTATCTGGAACCGATTGACAAAGATGCTTCCAACCGTCAGTTCCTGCACCGAATGCACTCCCAGTCAGCGGGACAACCGACCGCCAGACTAGAACTCATGTTACCGAGGAACTCAGGCTTGCTGGAAGAGTATTTTCAGCGTCGTAAAAGGACGGACTGGCGTCAGGGTGTGAATTGGATCACATGATCCCGCACGAACTCATCAAAGCTGCGCGCCGGACGCCCCAGGATCTCAGGTACCACTGGGGTGACCTTGCCACCTCGGCCTTCTCGGTAGAAGCCACGGCCATAGATGTTCACAACCTCTTCAGCGGCCCACGTTGGCAGTCCGAATCCGACCAACGCCTGCTGATACGCATCAGGAGGTACATCAATGTAGCGCACCGTACGTCCGGTGGCTGCACCGATCTTGGCAGCCGCTTGGGAATAGGAAAGCGACTCCGGCCCCGTCAGTTCGTAGACCTTGCCGTGGTGTTCCGATGATCCAGAGGTCAACAGCACGGTGGCCACATCGGCAATGTCGCGGGTGTCGATGAGCGCGGTGGCAACGTCTCCGGTGCACTGGTAGATCGACCCTTCGCTGCGAATGCTGGGTGCATAGAACAGCAAAAAATTCTGCATAAAAGAATTCCCACGAAGCACCGTGAACGGAATTCCAGACTCACGAAGCAGGTCTTCACCTTGGCAATGGA
>CALLYL010000001.1 GCA_937859535.1 uncultured Myxococcales bacterium | reverse complement strand
GGATGACGCTGCAGTGCCGATCACCGGCTGGGACAAGGTGGTTGCGGTATCTGCCGGTGAGAGTCACAGCCTGTTTCTGAATGCGAGCGGTCAAGTGTTTGGAGTGGGGAAAAACGACTTCGGCCAGCTCGGCAGAAGCATTCCGGTGACCCTACGGAGTCCGACCAAGATTGAATTCCCATCGGGCGCTTGGAGCATGGTCCACGTCGCAGCCGGAAAATCGTTTTCTTTGGCGCTGAGCGCCAATGGACAGCTTTTCTCTTGGGGAGCCAATCAGTATGGTCAGCTCGGAAGAGCCGCCAGCACCAGCCCCCCTTCCTCTGAGCCGACTCCTGTCTCAATTCCTGACTCCGAACTCTCGGAGGTCGTGACGTTCGCTGCCGGCTCAGACCATTCGCTAGCGCTCGACGCCCAAGGTCAACTCTACGCATGGGGAAAGAACGACCGCGCTCAGGTCTGTGGACAAGGAGCCGCCTGCACGGACACTCGCGGAGCCTTGCGGCCGATCATCAGCAAACCGACCTCACTCACTGTCGACTGTGCTGGAGTTCCGCTGGAGCCAATCATCGCAATGGCCGCCGGTTTCGATCACAGCCTGGCACTCTCTTCGAGCGGCAGCGTCTATGCGTGGGGCAGCAACTTGCAGAAGCAACTCACCAGCCTGGCCCCGAACCCGTCCAAGTGCCCATTTGAAGTCTCACTGCCAGGCACCCATGGCGGCATCACGCAGCTCGCAGCAGGCAAGGGATTTTCGCTGGCCCTCACAGCCGATGGCAGGCTCTTCGCGTGGGGAGCCAATGACCGAGGCCAACTCGGCACCGGGGACACCGTCCTGCGGGGCACCCCCATTGAGATCAAGCTACCGGAGGCGCTGATTGAAATCGTGGCAGGAACCAGTCATGTCTTGGGCAAGTCAGCCTCAGGGAAGACGTATGCATGGGGACTCAATTCCAGCGGTCAACTGGCCCAGGATTCCACCAAGGTTCCCAGTGCGTCCACACCCCAGCAGGCCGTAGGAATCGAGATCGCTCGCCGCGCCACTGGACTGGCTGCTGGTGACTCTCACTTGCTCGTGCTGCTCTCGGACTCGTCCATCCTAAGCGCCGGTTCCCAGAAGAACGGCCGACAGGGGAACGTCAAGGACGATGATTCACTCATCGGTCTTTCTGAAGTATTGCGCTACGAGGGGCTGAGCAGTCGTCCCATTGCTCGGGTCACCATGATGGCGACCGGAATGGCTCACTCGCTGCTGCTGCTGAGCGATGGGGAAATACTTCCCTTCGGTTCGAACCTACGAGGCGAACTCGGTCTCAGCTATCCAGTTCCCGACCCCATGAAAGCGATCGGCGGTGTGAGTTTCTGTCCTGCCTCGAAAACGATTGCCAACACGGGTCTGCGCGTTGTTCAGATCGCCGCAGCGCAGACCCACAGTCTGGCGGTGCGCGCCGACGGCAGCGTGCTGGCTTGGGGGCTCAACGCCAACTATGAGCTGGGGCTTACCACCGGCACCATCAAGAATGCGCCCGAAGCAATTCCACTTCTGTGGCCAGTCCGCCAAGTCTCGGTAGGTGAGGAGCACAGTATGCTCCTCACTGAATGGGGAGAGGTCTACACCATGGGAAGCAATCGCAACGGGCAACTCGGGGTGCGATCGGTACTCGTGCCAACATCGGTGCCAACCCTGGTGACTGCCCTCACCAAGCAAGTGGTGTCAATTACGGCCTGCGGTCAATCGAGCTTTGCGATCACCAGCGATGGTTCTGCCTTTGCATGGGGATCGAACTCCATGGGACAGCTTGGCCTGGGTCTCTGTCCAGCGGTAGCGGGCAATCACACGATTGCCACTCCCACCGTGATTGCTGCACTCAACGCTCCTGTTGCAGAGATCACCTGTTCTGGCGTCCATACGCTGTTCCGAATGGCCGATGGGAGCCTGTACGCCACCGGAGCGCAAAACAGCGGTCAGTTGGGAGCTGCTGGCGCGGTGGACGATGGCAGTTGTCTGACCTCCGCAGAAAGCGGTGATGTGCTTCCCCCCATCCGCTCACTCGTTCCGGTAAAAGTGCAGATGAGCACGCCGCTTGGAGTCACCGCAGACCTCGGGGATGTCGTGAAGGCGGTCGCCGGAGCTTCGGCAGATTCGCCCCTGCGGAAAGGATATTCGGCAGCGATCACGGCAGATGGTCGACTGTGGACCTGGGGGGCGATCACCAGCGGCTCCGGCACGCTGTTCGGTACTCGTGTGGCGACCGAGACTCCGTTCTAGACCGGTTCCAACGCCGAGCCGAGGACATGTACCACGCCTGCCCGGGATTTACTAGCGCCCCCCGCTACCACTTCTTAAACACAAAAAATACCGCCATCGCCATACAGCCGAAGCCGACCAGGTAGTTCCACTTGAGCGGCTCCTTTAAGTACAGCACCGAGAATCCGCAGAACACGAGCAGGGTGATGACCTCTTGCATGGTCTTGAGCTGCGCCGCGCTGTAGACGCCGTGGCCGATTCGGTTGGCGGGGACTTGCAGGCAGTATTCGAAAAAGGCAATCAGCCAGCTCACGACGATGACCTGCCACAGCGGTACGTTCTTGAACTTGAGGTGCCCGTACCACGCAAAGGTCATAAACACGTTCGATAGGATGAGTAGGAAGACGGTCTTCATTGCGCCTGTCTAGCCCGATCGGAGGTCAGCTCTTCGTGGAGGCTACTCCCAGGTCAATCGATAGACAATTTCCGTTGGCGAGACAATCTCTCCGGTCACTTGGGAACGCAAGGCACCGGCGCTGTCGATCCCCGCTCGCACCGCCTCCCGCATTCCCTGAACCAGCAGCGGTACGTACAGGTGTTCAGGCGAGGTCAGGCGTAGCTCGACCTCTCGCTCAGCCAGCCTTACCTGACGAAGCATGGAGCCACGACGGAACGACTCCCAGCGCTTCTCCAAGCCGTGCAGCAGCCGTTCGGGAGACATCACCAGGAAGACCGCTCGGTAGAGGGGCGTCCGAAACAGCTTGCGATTCTGCTCATAGATCCACTCCTGATAGCCGCTGAGGTTGCGCGGCCCAAAGTGCGCATCCAAAATCGCCAGCATCGCGATGTTGAAGTGAACCTCGGGCACCCACACCGAAACCGGCGGCGGCGTATCCAGGAGCTTTCGCACCGCCTGTGGCAGCTTGAACTCGGGCCCAATCCGCAGCGAACCCATGGCGTTGTGGACGAGAGACGCCTTCACCTGGCACTCCGGATGGGAGTCCACGCCAAGCGGAAGCCGCGCCAGATAGCTATCTACAGAGGGGAGTGCGCCTTGCATACCAACTCTCTAGGAAGAGAGCCCTAGTGTACCGCGCTTCGAAGCAAACTTTTTGCCCGCAAGACCGGCAAAGCTCGCTGCGAACACAACATTTTTGCCCCCGAGCTGCCCCAAGTCGGTTTTTTTACAAAGTTTTTGCCCCCGGGCTGCCCCAAGTCGGTTTTTTTACAAAAAACATCCAACTTTTTGGCCCGAAAGGCCGCGCTAGGGCTTGGCGCAAGTCACTTTTTGAGGTTGCCTGCCCGCGATTCGCTTTCAGTATGATGCCGCCTTCTTTGCCTCCAGAGATGGGGGCTTACGAGGAGGCTCCTATGATCCGATTTCTGACCCAGACGAGTTCCCGCAGCCATCAGTGGGGACGACTGCTCGCCTTTGCGACAACTCTTTCGGCGGCGGGCTGCCACAGCGGCTCGATGGCGATGGACGATCCTACGGTCCAGACCGATCCACTCACCGACCTCGACCGCTATGTGAAAGCCAAAGACCCGAGCTACACCTGGAAGCTGCAAAAGACCGTGAAGGGCAGCGGCTACACCGCCTATTTGATTGACATGAAGTCGCTCACCTGGCGGACCAGCAAAGAGGTCGACCGGCCCCAGTGGCAGCACGACCTGACCATCATCAAGCCGGACAACCTGACGCCTGGACCGGCGGTGCTGGCCATCTCGGGTGGCGACAACGGCGGAGCGCCTCCGACCATGGCCGATGGCGACCTGGTGACGATTGCCAAAGGCGCGGGGGCGATCGTCGTCAACTTGGAGCAAGTTCCCAATCAACCGCTGACCTTCACCGGCCACGACGGCAAGCCACACGAGGAAGACGGCATCATCGCGTTTTCGTGGTCGCAAGTGATGAAGACGAGCGATCCCACCTGGTCAGCGCGATTCCCAATGGTCAAGAGTGCCGTGCTGGCAATGGATACGGCCCAAGAATTCCTCAAGTCGAGCGAGGGTGGCAGCCTCAACATCGACAAGTTCATCGTGGCCGGGGCCTCGAAGCGGGGCTGGACCACCTGGCTGACGGCGGCGGTCGACTCCCGAGTGGCGGCGGCCATTCCGATCGTGATCGATGTGCTGAACGTCGAACAGTTCATGGTCCAGCACGTCGAGACGTACGGATTCTGGGCCAAGGCGCTGTACGACTATCACTACAACAAGATCACCGAGCACATCGGCACGCCCGAGATGGCGTTCATGCTCAAAAATGAAGACCCGTACCTGTTCCGAAAGCGGCTCACGATGCCCAAGTACGTCGTCAACGCGAGCGGAGATCAGTTCTTCCTGCCCGATGGCTCACAGAACTACTGGAATGATCTGCCGGGCGATAAGTATCTGCGCTATGTCCCAAACGCCGACCACTCACTGGGTGGCAGCGATGCGCTGGAGAGCGTGCTGGCCTACGTGCTCGGCTTCCGCGACGACCGGCCCCGTCCAACGTTTAGCTGGAAACTGGAAGGCAGCGACACGATCCGCGTGCAGAGTGCCGACAAGCCAACCAAGGTTGTGTTGTGGCAAGCCACCAACCCGAAGAGCCGCGACTTCCGCGTCGAGACGCTGGGCAAAAAATGGACGGCAAGCGATCTCACCGACCAAGGCGGCGGCGTATTTGTGGCCAAGGTCGATAAGCCAACCACCGGATATACCGCCTTCTACATCGAGTTGACCTACCCCAGCGGCCAGATCGTACCCTACAAGTTTTCGACGCAGGTGCGGGTGGTGCCCGATACCAGGCCGTTTGCTGGCATCAATCCCAAGACCAGCAAGTACGAAGGAACGGGTCCGTAAAAATGGGGCTGATAGAGTCCCATTGTGAACTCCCAGAACT